>JBIIVV010000270.1:0-4224 GCA_044339235.1 Ferruginibacter sp. | reverse complement strand
ACCTTTTACAACAGGCGAATGAAACCTCCGACGGACAACATCCTTTTGCGGTAATCCTAAGTTGCATAGATAGTCGAACCTCTGCCGAATTAATTTTTGATCAAGGATTAGGAGATGTTTTTAGTGTCCGAATTGCTGGCAATATTATCAACGAGGATATTTTGGGTAGTATGGAATTTGGCTGCAAGGTGGCAGGCTCAAAAATTATAGTAGTGTTAGGACACTCCAAATGTGGGGCAGTAAAAGGTGCTTGCGACCACGTAGAAATGGGCAATCTTACAGCATTGCTATCTAAAATTCGTCCCGCTGTAGATGATGAAGAGACCATAACACAAAACCGAAATTCAAATAATGCTGAATTTGTTGAAAAAGTAGCCCTTATTAATGTAAAGCGAACTGTCAAATCAATTTTGCAACGCAGTCCGATTTTGAAAGAAATGGTTGAAAAAGGGGAAATAGGAATTGTTGGTGGAACCCATGAACTTACCACAGGTCAAGTATCTTTTTTTGATGAGATGATAATTACATCTTCCTAAGTAAAAAGCCACCAACCGATTCATCAGTTGGTGGCTTTTTTTATAATAGAAAGGCTTTATTAAATATTCAATCCCCCACAAGCGCTAATCACCTGGCCGGTAACATAACTGCTCAGGTCGCTTGCTAAAAACAAACTTACATTGGCAATATCTTCGGTGGTGCCAAACCTTCCCAGAGGAATCCCTGCTTTGTATTTGTCAGCAGCTTCGCCCTCTTGGAGATATGAAGTCATGTCGGTTTCTACAAAGCCCGGAGCGACCGCATTGCAACGAATATTACGACTACCCAATTCTTTTGCGATGCTTTTAGTAAACCCAATTACACCCGCTTTGCTTGCTGCATAACTGCTTTGTCCCGCATTACCCATTTCACCAATCACACTGCTCATGTTAATAATGCTTCCTGACTTTGCTTTCATCATTGGGCGTATTACCTGCTTGGTCATATTAAATACGCTTTTCAAATTAGTTTGCATTACATCATCCCATTGATCTGGAGTCATGCGCAATAATAAATTATCTTTTGAAATGCCTGCATTGTTTACACAGATATCAATTTGTCCAAATTCTTTTACTACCTCATTGACAAAAATTTCGCAGGCTGCAAAATCACCTGCATTGCTCTGGTAAGCTTTTGCCTTTACCCCCATTGCAATTAGTTTTTCTTCCAACGCTTTTGCTCTTTCAGCACTGCTGTCACTCACATAGGTGAAGGCGATATGGGCTCCTTGTTCTGCAAACTTGATGGCAATTCCTTCTCCGATTCCACGGGCGGCGCCGGTAATAATCGCTACTTTATCTTGTAATAATTTCATCCTGTTTTTTATTTAGGCAACAAAAGTAAATAAATCAAATGGGTAATTTTATTTTAAGCTCCCGTTTTCCTCAATGGATGGCCCATATAATTTTCAATGGCCTTCGAAACGGAAAGATATTTATTGAATGGAAAGAATTTCTTCTAAAATCACTCTTTCATTGCTAAGCCGCGGAACTTTATGCTGACCCCCTACTTTGTTTTTGCTATGCAACCATTTAGTAAAATGGCCATTTGGCAAAATATGAACGATGGGTAATCGCAACGCGATATCTCTATGGCGTTTTGCTTCATAATCACTATTACAGTTTTTTAAAGCATTGTCCAATTCAATAATAAATTGCTGCAAATTATTCGGTTTCTTTTCAAACTCAATAAGCCATTCGTGGGCCCCATTGGCATGTTCACTAAAAAAAACTGGTGCCGCCGTATAATCATTTACAATGCTCCCGGTTTTTTCTGCAGCAATGGCAATGGCATTGTCGCTATTGTCCACAATCACCTCTTCACCAAATGCATTCATATAATGCTTTAGCCTTCCCGTCACTTTTATTTTGTAAGGATGAAGCGAGGTAAACTGAATCGTATCACCTACCAAATACCGCCACAAGCCCCCGGTAGTGCTGATGACCAATGCATAGTTTTTGCCAATGGCCACCTTGTCTAATCCCACCGTTTGAGGGTTGTTTTGCCCATATTGATCCACGGGCATAAACTCATAAAATATTCCATGCTCGGTAAAAAGTAACATGCCGTCATCGTCCGGACATTGCTGCCCAGCAAAAAATCCTTCGCTGGCATTGTATATTTCAAGGTAATTTATTTTAGCCCCAAATATTTTGTCAAACTGCTCACGGTAAGGCACAAACGAAACTCCGCCGGTAATGTATAATTCCAGGTTGGGCCATACCTCTTTAATGGTGGTTTTACCCTTGATGGCCAAAATCCTTTTCAACAACAGCAGGGTCCAGGTAGGAACCCCTGCCAAAGAAGTCACATTTTCTTCTGCAGTGACAGCAGCCAATTGTTCAATTTTGTCTTCCCACTCATCGAGCAGCGCAATGCTTAGTTCCGGTGTACGCAACCACTGGCCCCAAAAAGGAGTGTTTTGCATTAACACCGCACTTAAGTCACCATACTGAATTTCTTCATTCATTTTATTCAACTGATGACTCCCTCCGACAACCAAACTTTTGCCCGTCAACAGGTCGCTGCCCGGAAAATTATTATAATAAGTCGCCAACACATCTTTGGACGCTTTGAAATGATTGTCCTGCAGGCTTTCTTCGCTGATGGGAATAAATTTACTTTTATCAGAAGTGGTGCCGCTGCTTTTTGCAAACCAATTTATAGGCGTATTCCACAAGATATTTTCTTCGCCATCCATCATCCGCTCAACATAGGGCTTCATATCTTCATAGGAATGAATGGGCACCATTTTTTTGAATTCCTTCAGGGTAAATAAGGTGGAGAATTTATGTTTTTTTCCGAAACTGGTATGCTGTGCAGCCGTCACCAATTCCTGTAATACTTCCCGCTGTACAGCCACAGGGTGTCTGCTCCAATTTTCTACACGCCAAAAGCGCATACGTGCCAATCTTGATATGGTAGGAGAAAGAAATTTCATTGATTATTAGCAAAATACACAATAGAAATGAAAGAGCGACTGCTATTTTGCTGTTTTGTTGTAGAAGATCTACTGATGAATGGTAATTATGTTCTACAAAAACATCTTGCAGCTTGCTAAAGGAGGCCAGTTTCTTTGGTCTTACTAACCTTTGCCGCCTCTAAATGTAGATAGTCCTTGCGCTTCAATTCAAAATTACGACCGAGGTACAAACGGCGAACCTGTTCATCTTCAGCCAATTCTTCCGCAGTACCGTGTTTAAATATTTTTCCGTCAATGAGCAAGTAGGCCCTGTCGCATATAGAGAGCGTTTCATTTACATTGTGATCGGTTATCAAAATGCCGATATTTTTATATTTCAGCCGGGCGATGATTTCCTGTATATCTTCTACGGCAATAGGATCCACCCCAGCAAAAGGCTCATCCAATAAAACAAATTTTGGGTCCACGGCCAGTGCCCTAGCAATTTCTGTTCGCCTCCTTTCGCCTCCACTTAATGTATCGCCATTGTTTTTTCTAACCTGTGTCAGCCGGAATTCTTCCAGCAAAACTTCCAGCTTTTCTTTTTGCTCCGGCTTGCTGAGCTTAGTCATTTCCAAAACTGCTGTAATATTATCCTCCACGCTCAATTTTCTAAAAACACTCGCTTCCTGAGGAAGGTATCCAATCCCCATTTGAGCCCGCTGGTACATGGGCATTCGCGTAATATTCAGATCCCCTAAAAACACTTCCCCCTCATCGGGCTTAACCAAACCCACCACCTGATAAAAAGAAGTGGTTTTTCCAGCCCCATTGGGTCCCAATAGCCCAACAATTTCACCTTGTTGTACATTAAATGAAACTTTATTGACCACGGTACGGTTTCCGTAAACTTTTACCAGGTCTTTTGTTTGTATCGTTAGGCTCATGATTTGTAAAAATAAGTTATCTGGGATAATAATAAACATCCAGCGCCATTTTAACAGAAATGGTGAAGGGGCAATGGTCAATGGTGAAGGGGCAATGAGGTGAATGGTCAATGGTCAATGGTCAATGGTGAAGGGGCAATGAGGTGAATGGTCAATGGTCAATGGTGAAGGGGCAATGAGGTGAATGGGTAATGAGGTGAATAGGCAATGGGCTTTTTGCAATTGGGAAATGCTAAATAACCCTTGCCGAATGTAACAAATCGAAGGATTCAACTTTGCCCATTCACAATTCACAATTCACAATTCACAATTGACCATTCACCATTCAATGTCGTTGAC
>JBIIVV010000371.1:0-4241 GCA_044339235.1 Ferruginibacter sp. | reverse complement strand
TAATTAAAGACCTAATTAAAGACCTAATTAAAGACCTAATTAAAGACCTAATTAAAGACCTAATTAAAGACCTAATTAAAGACCTAGCTAACAATACAATGGAAAATAACGATTTATCAATAATATCAGAGTGCTCATACGATGACGAGGTAAGTGAAATTAATATGATATTTTATAATAATTTATTAGACGATGATGAATATCAAGAAAACAATAAAAGCATTTATATGGCAATGTATGATATGGAACTAGAGCAGTCATATATAAATAATAGCGAGGAAGAACTATCAACACCCGAAAGACCAAGTTTCAATCAGGAAGACAAAATCAAAATCCCTAGCAGACAAGTCGCCAAATGTAATCCAATAGATACCGACAAATATATTGACGAAAGATACGATTACGATATATTGTGTAGAGAAATCAATAATATGGCAGAAATACCATATGGATCAGATGGCTTTGACGACGTAGATTTATGTTCATACAGTAATGATGTACAAAAAACGATTATACGACTTTCAACCAACAAAGGTATGTATTATAGTGATGTCATTAATGATTCTATGAATTGTCATTATTGTCGCAATAAAGAGTTCTGCGAATGGGGAAAAAATTGTACTCCTATAAGTAGCGATGATTATCCTCAAGTCGCCAAATGTAAACCCGATATTGACGCAAAATATGATATTGTGTGTGTAGAAAATAAATGTACAACTAATACCGATTTGGAAGAAATATCATATGGTTCAAATGGCTATGATGACGTAGATTTATGTTCATACAGTAATGATGAACAAGACACTATTATACGCGTTTCAGATAAGTTCGGAATGTGTTATAGTGATGTCATTTGTTATTCTATGAGATGTTCTTATTGTTGCGATAAGGAGTTTTGCGAATGGGGAAACAATTGTAATGGTATGAATTATCGTCCTCAAGTCGAACAATATACAGATAACGTTTTAGAAGATGCCAATTTATCTGAATATGATGATACAGTGTTATCCCAATATACGACTGATGAACAAACCACTATTATGAGAGTTTCAAATATGTATGGAATGAATTATAGTGATGTCATTTGTTATTCTATGAATTGCGTTTATTGTGGCTATAATCAGTTATGCGAATGGGGAAATAATTGCTCATCTCTTCAAACCAAAATTTGTAGCCAAAATGAGTATCAAGAACAGAATTATATTAACTACATGAAAATGATTGAAGAAGATAAATTAAATCCATGTGGTCGGCGAAATCACGAGACCGGTGAATGGCAACTTGGTTATTGGGATATTAATGAGTATGGAAATAGCACATTCTGTCCTGAAATATAAATCGAGTTGAATAATTAGTTATACACTTTACATAGTTATACTTTACATAGTTATACACTTTACATGGTAAATTAATAAAATAAATAATAAGTAATAGTAAAAAAAATAAAAAAATGGCGTATGTCATTTTTTTTGCTACTTGCATATCTACAAAACAAGTTGCTTTTGGCTACCCTTTATTATGATGGTTTTACAACAACAATGTCTTTACTCTTAACTCAAAGCCCATGATAAAAGGATCCTAGTCTTGATGCCGCAGTTCATCTAAGAATTGAACCCGTGACTGGCATTTAAGATTTTTATTCTTTAATCCACTAAGCTAAGAGTGCTTAACGGTCTCAGCCAGCGCATTGGTTTGAGAGCCTTCACACATATTTGGAAAAAATACTTCTATATAAAGATAGATAAAAGGTTTTTATTTATTTGTAGAGATTATGGCTCGTATATGATTTAAGACCAACTAAAAATCATATGATGATATTGTTTTTACTATTGACAAATCTAATATCTAATTTTTTTATTTTATACTCAGATTAAGATTTATATAATGATATAATAATCAAATATTATATTATCATATTTTTATTCATTTATAAGGGCGCCGCTTTGCTTATAACACCCTACTATTACACATGCGCCGTTCATAGAGATTACTTTGTTAATGCTCTACAATCATCCGCTTTTTAATATAGATTGTCTAAGCGAACGCATGTGAGCGTATCTTTTTTTTAGTACTTAATATTTTTATTATTTTTTATTCATTTGTAGAGATTGGCGATCTCTATTATCGCTCACTGCGTTTGCTCTCTATAAACATCAGACTTTTAATATGTCTTGTCTAAGCGAACGCATGTGAGCGTATCTTTTTTTTAGTACTTAATATTTTTATTATTTTTTATTCATTTGTAGAGATTGGCGATCTCTATTATCGCTCACTGCGTTCGCTCTCTATAAACATCAGACTTTTAATATGTCTTGTCTAAGCGAACGCATGTGAGCGTATCTTTTTTTTATTACTTATTATTATTTCTTCTTTTTTTATTCATTTGTAGAGATTAGTATGTTAATACTCGCTCACTACATTCGCTTGTATAAATTATATGTTTTTTTGTATTTCAAATTTTATAAGCATACTGCTTATAAAATTTTCTTTAGAACCTGACTTTACATCATATAATATTGAACACCTTTTTTGTAAATTTAGAATTTACAATATATATATGTTATTAAAAAATGCAAAACAAACTCAATTGTATCACGCGTAGAGAAGGAAATCAGATTAATGGCGTCTGTAGAACCCCTTCTGTATCCGCTGGTACCAATCGTTGTTCGTTTTGCCGTAAGCCAGGACACTATAAGCCCAGATGTGAAGAATATAAAATTTCTTTAGTTAATCCGGTCGTCGTTAATCCGGTCGTCGTTAATCCGGTCGTCGTTAATCCGGTCGTCGTTAATCCGGTCGTCGTTAATCCGGTCGTCGTTGATCTGGTTACCGTTATCAAACGTTGTTCGTTTTGTCGTATGCAAGGACACAATAAGACCAGATGTGAAGAATATAAAAAGTCTTTAGTTCATCCTGTCGCTGTTCGTCCGGTCGCTGTTCGTCCGGCCGCGGTTCGTCCAGTCGCGGTCGCTGTTCGTCCGGTCGCTGTTCGTCCGGCCGCACTTCATCGGCTCACATTTAATCCGTCCGAAGTTCTTGTCGACATCAATTCTATTTATGGCTTTGAAAGTTCAACCGAATTCAAATACCGTATTAATATATTATACACAGCATGCGCTCAAGAACTTGAAAATTATAAACAAAAAATTAAAGGGTTGTATATTTTGTCAGATTTAGAGGTTAGAATAGAATGTTTGTATTATTTTATTTATATCAAATCATCTTTCGTGGACCCCCAGTTTGAACTGTATGAGCGACCCTTCTTCAGATTACATGTTGAAGCATTTCGTGTCGTCATAATTAATTATTATAATATGTTCTTTGAAGCTAACAAACATAGATTTGCCGGTAAATCTCTCAAAAATATCATCATCCCTAGAATTCGTTTAGAACTTTGTACTGAAAGTCCCAAGCCCGAGTTCCAAGAATGTGGTATATGTTTATCTGACGAAATCGACCATTCCAATATGGTAAAGTTGAATTGCGGGCACGAATTTTGTGGCGATTGTACTATTAAACTTGTTGATAAAAAACCATGTTGTGCGTTTTGCAGAGCAGATGTTAAAAAAGTATGTGTTAATAGCAAACAGTGTTTTGATTTACTTAAAGCCACTTCGATTTTCGGATAACTAAAATATATTGTAGAAGTGTGTATATATTTTGTATAGTATATTTTGTATATTTTGTATAAATTTAATATTTAAACCGTAGAATAATTAAATGACCTTTTGTTTGAAATGTCATTTTTTATTGAGCTTTTGGTTCATTCCAAAATATTAAACAGATGAACATTTTAATTACTTCGTGACACTTGTAAAAACAGACTGTGGTCCGCAACGAACCTAAAAGAAAAAATGGCACTTTGATTCGGGAGGCAACAAAGTTGCCGACCACAGTCCATTTTTATTATTCGACGGTTTAACTAATACAATTATCTTTGTATAATCTTTTATTAGAGCATTATATCTTTTTTTATTCATTTGTAAGGGCGCCGCTTTGCTTATAACTACATGCGCAGTTAATAGAGATTGGTTTATTAATGATCGCCCTCTATTAACTATATGTCTTGTCTAAGCGAACGTATGTCTTGTCTAAGCGAACGTATGTCTTGTCTAAGCTAACGTATGTGAGCTATCTATTTTGTTATTACCTATTATTATTTATTCTTTTTTTATTCATTTGTAGAGATTATGATCTTATCCGCTCACTGCGTTCGCTCTCTATAAACATCAGACTTTTTA
>JBIIVV010000074.1:0-14381 GCA_044339235.1 Ferruginibacter sp. | reverse complement strand
ACCGCCAATATTGGTTAGGTGTTGCATGGCCCAAGGATTTTGCCAGTTGGCGCGCCAAATCTCCCAATTAAAAGCAATAAAGCCCGCAATGATTAATCCAAACAAAGAAAGCAATTTGGCTGAAGTAAAAAAAGTTTGAATCAGTTTTCCAGTCTGTATACCTCGCGTATTGATTAGGGTTAGACAAATGATGAGTACAATGGCTACCAATTGTGCATAATGAATTTTGAGCCCAAGTACAGCAAATGTATTTACATCTTCCCAGGCAAGGGCAGGGAAAAAATATCCGGCAAATTTTGCAAAAGCAACTGCTACCGCAGCAATAGTACCTGTTTGAATAACTGCAAAAAAACTCCATCCGTATAAAAAACCGATGAAAGGATTGTAAGCAGCTTTAAGGTATACATATTGTCCACCCGCCTTAGGATACATCGCACTCAATTCGCCGTAACTTAAAGCGGCAGTCAGTGTCATAAAACCGGTAATCAGCCAGGCAGCCAATAACCAACCTGCACTACCCATATCTTTTAGCATATCGGCGCTCACAATAAAAATCCCGGAACCAATCATGGATCCAGCAACGATCATCGTGGCATCAAACAAACTCAGGGATGGCTTAAAATTGGAATCTTGATTGGCTGGAGTGGACATTTTTTATTAAATTTTCTGATTAATCATTGGGGTCATAAAAAAGCCCGTTCGTAAACGGGATTGAAGATAAATAAATTGATTGAAATATAAACAGCCTTGCTATTTCATTTTTTCATTCAACCCCTTTACAATTTCAGAAGTTATATCCAACGATGCATCTTTATAAAGAAAATAGTCGAGTCCCGTTCCAGTAGTAAAAATCATCGTAAATTTTTTATTTCGATTGTATTCATTCATAAAGTCTTTTAGCTTGCCTTGCATATCCTCCATCACCCTTGCCCCTTTTTCTGCCAATTGCTGTGACTTCTGCTGCTTTTGTTGTTCAATTTGCTGCTGTTGGATACCCAGTTTTTCCTGAAAGGCTTCCGCCTCCTGCTGGGTGATCGATTTGCCTCTTTTGATGAAATCATCCCTAAGCTGTGTCATTTTACGGTAAGCTCCTTCGTACTCGTTAGTAATTAGCCTTTGTTCACCGTCCAACTCTTTTTTCCGCTCCTTGATAAAAAACACATTGCTATTCAAAGAATCCAATTCTACGTAAGCTACAGAAATCCGATCGCACTTGGAAGTATCATGAAATTTGGTATTCAGCGAGCTAAATCTGGAGGAAGCATTAGAGGAACCCGAAAAGTGCAGATAATATAAAAAAGCCACCGCAATTATTAATAACACATTCAACCCGATTGAAAATTGTTTCATCCCTGAAATTTTGTTCGCAGCAAGATAATAAGAAACAAAGAGTTTGCAATAATAATTTCAAAAGTTTTAGGAAAGCTTAACAGCCCATCTTATGTTTTAAAATGTTATTTACACTAAAAAACCGCAACAGAATGGTTGCGGTTTTTTTAGTGTATTTTTTAACTACTTACTTCACTTCTTCAAACTCGGCATCGGTTACATTTTCAGTATTTGCACTAGCTTCTCCTTGTGGTTGCTGAGTACCTGCTTGGCCACCTTGAGGTTGACCATCGCCACCTTGGGTAGCTTTGTACATTTCTTCGCTGGCGGCGGTCCATGCTGCATTCATTTCTTCTACAGCCGGGTCAATTGCTGTAATGTCCTGCAATTTGTGTGCTTCTTTTAGTTTATTGAGCGCTGCTTCAATAGGTGCTTTTTTGTCAGCACTGATTTTATCTCCATATTCCTTGAGTTGCTTTTCTGTTTGGAATATTAAACTGTCTGCCTGGTTAATTTTTTCTATTTTTTCTTTTTCTGCCTTATCGCTTGCTTCATTGGCTTTGGCCTCATTCTTCATTTTTTCAATCTCCTCCTTACTCAAGCCGCTACCCGCTTCAATACGAATATTATGGCTTTTTCCTGTTCCTTTATCCTTGGCCGTTACATGTAGAATACCATTCGCATCAATATCAAAGGTTACTTCTACCTGTGGTACTCCACGAGGTGCTGGCGGAATATCAGTTAAATTGAATTTACCCAAACTCTTATTTTGATTAGCCAAAGGCCTTTCTCCCTGTAATACATGAATTTCAACACCCGGTTGGTTATCGCTGGCAGTACTGAATGTCTCTGATTTTTTAGTCGGGATCGTAGTATTGCTTTCAATCAATCGAGTCATAACTCCACCCATTGTTTCAATACCCAGGCTCAAAGGCGTAACATCGAGTAACAAAACGTCTTTTACATCACCTGATAATACCCCACCCTGGATAGATGCACCAATGGCAACTACTTCATCAGGATTAACACTCCTGTTGGCTTTTTTACCAAAAAATGATTCTACAATTTCCTGCACTTTTGGAATACGGGTACTACCTCCTACCAATATTACCTCATCGATATCATTGATGGTTAAGTTGGCATCTTTTAATGCCAATTCGCAAGGTTTCAAACAGCGGGTAAATAAATTATCTGCTAGTTTTTCAAATTGTGCACGGCTCAATTTTTTAACCAAATGCTTTGGAACACCATCTACGGCAGTCACATAAGGAAGGTTAATTTCCGTTTCGGCAGAGGAAGACAATTCTACTTTCGCTTTTTCAGCTGCTTCCTTCAAGCGCTGCCATGCCATCGGGTCTTTACGTAAATCAATGGCTTCATCCTTTTTAAACTCTTCGGCCAACCAATCCATCAGCACTTTATCAAAATCATCTCCTCCAAGGTGAGTATCTCCATTGGTACTCTTTACTTCAAATACACCCTCTCCCAATTCAAGGATAGAAATATCAAAAGTTCCACCTCCTAGATCAAATACAGCGATTTTTTGATCCTGGTTCTTTTTATCCATACCATAGGCCAAAGCGGCAGCGGTAGGCTCGTTAATAATCCTACGCACGGTAAGTCCTGCTATTTCTCCGGCTTCCTTAGTAGCCTGGCGCTGTGAATCGTTGAAATATGCCGGCACGGTAATCACCGCCTCCGTTACATCTTGTCCAAGGTAATCTTCAGCAGTTTTCTTCATTTTCTGAAGTACCATTGCACTGATTTCCTGTGGTGTATACAATCTGCCATCTATGTCAATGCGAACTGTATCATTGTCACCTTTTACCACTTTATAACTGCTATGATTGACATCTTCTGTCACTTCATTCCACTTATGCCCCATAAAACGCTTTACACTCATAATCGTGTTTTGCGGATTAGTGATCGCCTGACGTTTTGCAGGATCTCCTACCTTACGTTCACCATTTTTTAAAAATGCTACAATAGAAGGCGTTGTACGACGACCTTCGTCATTGGCAATAACTACTGGTTCATTCCCTTCCATTACGGATACACAGCTATTGGTAGTTCCTAGATCTATTCCAATTATCTTTCCCATGATTGATATATTTTATTGTTCAATGTTGACATTCAATGATTGTGCCATTCGGTTTTGGGTGAAAAAATGGCAGACTTTTCAAGTTTAGGGTTTAGTGGGTTTAGGAGTTTAGGGGTTTAGGGAAGACTATTTACCTTCTTCTGTTGAAAGGGGGGCCACTTTGAACGTATAATTCTTTTGGCTTATATAACTAAATACAACTACAATCACGGTGGTGATCAGTTTTGCTATGGTAGGATAGATGAAAAAATATTCCACTAATAATTTGATAAAAAAATAATTCATCAAAAGATTCATCAGTACAATTACAAAATACCTGAATAATTGAACATGCCCTTTTAGGGTAGAGCCGGACCAGACAATATATTTTGACAACAAAAAACCGATGGGAAAAGTGAATAAAAATGACAATAAAAATGAAGCAATATGGGGTTGAAAAGCAATAAAACCCAACTGCACTATTTGCTTATGGAAAACAAAATTGTAGAAAATAAAAAAAAGAGTGATATCCAATGCCACATTGGCCCCTCCACATGCAGCATACCGGAAAGTTTGCAAAGGCATCCACTTTTTAAATGGAGGATAAAATAAATCAATCAGTAATAAAATAGGATACTTCATCATACCTGAAATTAACAACGAAGATAATTTAATTTTGTCTTCCTGGAAACCTCAAAAAGTCATTGTCTGTGGTCAGGATATCAACTATAAATTCAAATACTAGAGCGTATAACGTACGGAAAATCCACCCCAATTTCCAATAAAGCCATTTTCATCCTTGCTGCCAAATTCAAAAGATGGCTGCCAATCTACTGACAAATTGATGGGTGCTCCCACTATTTTATAATCCAATCCTAGCACCCCATCCACCCCAATCGAAGTGCCCCCTCCATATTTAGTATCATAAAATCCTACATGGGCACCAGGGCCCATATACCATTTCAACCCATCCGCAGCTTTGATATCCCCATGAATTTCGTACAACCCTGTTATTCGAACTCCTTTATTCCAAAAATAGCCCAGCCCCTCAAAGGCCGTATTTTCGTTGGCAAAATGCTTTACAGAGATTGCCCCAGGGTAAAACTTTACACCCACAGCAGTAGTATAACTTGAAGTAGAATTAAAGGAAGTTCGGTTTTGGGCAGTGGCCACCCCAAAGGAAATGAGGAAAACAACAAAACCTAACAATACTAATTTTTTCATCTGGTGTACGATTTGATTACTCCAACCCTTGTAAAAATCGTGCCAAAACCTTGGAGAAATTGGTTATTAATTTCCTTTATTAACTGTATAGCTCCTCTTTTAACGCCTTAACCCGCTCATCCACCAGATATTCGTCATAAGTCATTAACCGATCAATCATACCCTTGGGGGTAATTTCAATGATTCGGTTGGCAACCGTATTCATAAACTGGTGATCATGGGTAGTTAGTAATACTACTCCTGGAAAAGTAAGCATACCATCATTGAATGCAGTAATACTTTCTAGATCAAGGTGATTGGTTGGTTCATCCAAAATAACCAAATTAGGATTCTGCAGCATCATTTTACTAACCATACACCGTACCTTTTCGCCTCCACTCAATACATTGGTTTTCTTTAAGATCTCATCCCCGCTAAACAACATTTTCCCTAAAAAACCACGTATAAAATCCTCATCTACATCCTTTGTTTGCGGTGGCACGTATTGGCGCAACCAATCCATTAGATTGAGTGTGCCGGTAAAAAATTCGGTATTGTCATTGTTTAAATAAGCAGAAGTAATGGTAGTTCCCCATTCATACACTCCATGATCCGGCTGCACCCTACCATTAATCACTTCAAAAAAAGTGGTTAGTGCTAATGGATTTTTACTTAAAAATGCAATTTTCTGACCTTTTACTATATCAAAAGTAATATTGCTGAATAAGGGTTTGCCGTCGAGTGATTTAGACAATTTCTCTACGTTGAGGATCTGATTTCCTACCTCTCTTTCGGGTTTAAAGATGATACCAGGATATTTTCTGTTACTAGGGGTGATATCCTCAAAAACGAGCTTATCCAACGCCTTTTTACGTGAGGTAGCCTGTTTTGATTTGGAAGCATTTGCACTAAAGCGCGCAATAAACTCCAATAAGTCTTTCTTTTTATCTTCCGTTTTCTTGTTTTTGTCAGAGGCTTGTCTGGAAGCCAACTGAGAACTTTCATACCAAAAAGTGTAATTTCCTGTATATATTTTTATTTTTTGTTTGTCCACATCTGCCACATGCGTACAAACCGCATCTAAAAAGTGACGATCATGACTTACAACCAACACGATATTCTCGTAATCTGCCAGGAAATTTTCAAGCCAGCTAATGGTTTCCACATCGAGGTTATTGGTAGGTTCATCCAATAGCAAAATGTCAGGATTTCCAAATAAAGCCTGTGCCAATAATACCCTTACTTTAATATTTGCACCAATATCCTTCATTAGCATCTGGTGCAAATCTTCCTTTACGCCTAGTTCATTTAAAAACTGGGCGGCATCGCTTTCAGCGGTATAGCCTCCCATTTCGCCAAATTCATGCTCCATTTCTCCTGCCCTCATGCCATCTGCTTCACTAAAATCCTCCTTCATGTACAAGGCATCCTTTTGTTGCATCAGCTCCCACATTTTGATATGCCCCATCATCACGGTATGCAAAACGCTCACTTCATCAAACCCAAACTGATCCTGACGCAATACCGCCATCCGCTCTCCTGGGGAAATATGGACTGTTCCCTTATTGGGCTCAATTTCACCACTCAGGATTTTAAGAAAAGTTGATTTCCCAGCACCGTTGGCTCCAATAACACCATAACAATTGCCCTTGGTGAAACTGATATTTACTTCATCGAATAAAACCCTTTTGCCATAGGCAAGGGTTACATTGTTTACACTTATCATAATATTAAAAAAGTGGGCAAAGCTACAAATTGATTTTTAGATTTGTCCAATTTCGCAAATTTCTTCTTCTGCTCTACCTCATTTTACCTGAAAAATGCCAGGATAGCAGAATTATTGCCTTGCAAAATCAAGGGATTATTTTAATAAATCCAATTCACTATATTATTTTTTTACAGCATATAAATAGCCATTAATATTAAAGTATTCAGTCAAATATGGTCAGCCACTTTTTTGGTAAGCCAAGGAAAGGTATTTTTGCAACATGTCAATAGCCAACTACTTACAAATAGGCGTTCTGAAAAGTTTAGCTAAATTATACGATCAGCCATTTACTGAAAAGGATTTTCAGATCAACCAAACCAAACCTGAATTTGAAGGCGACTATACGGTAGTATTATTTTCTTTGGTAAAATCACTTCGCTTATCTCCAGATACAATCGGCAACCAGTTGGGCGAAATGCTGGTAGGCGATTACCCCGAAACATTTTCAACATTCAATATTATCAAAGGGTTTTTAAATTTGACTGTATCCGATCAATATTGGATCGATTTACTAGAAAACAATCATGCCGATAGTTGCTTTGGCAAAAAAGCCATGAATGGAAAAAAAGTAATGGTGGAATACTCTTCTCCCAATACCAATAAACCATTGCACCTTGGTCATTTAAGAAATAATTTTCTGGGCTGGACCGTAGCGGAGATTTTAAAAGCCAATGGCTATGAAGTAATAAAAAGCTGTATCGTAAACGATCGAGGAATTCATATTTGTAAAAGTATGATCGCCTGGCAATTGTTTGCAAATGGGGCCACTCCAGCATCTACCCATACCAAGGGAGATCATTTGGTGGGTGAATACTATGTAAAATTTAATGATGCCTATAAAGAGCAGGTAGCCCAATTAATCGCTTCTGGAAAAACAAAAGAGGAAGCAGAAAAAGAGGCCCCCATTATGAAGGCAACACAGCAAATGTTACTGGATTGGGAGGAAGGAAAACCGGAAGTGATTGAATTGTGGAAGACCATGAATAGCTGGGTGTACGCAGGCTTTGATGTTACCTACCAAAAAATTGGTAGTGACTTTGATAAAACCTACTTCGAAAGCAACACCTATTTGTTGGGCAAGGATATTGTTCAACAGGGGCTTGATAAAAAGGTGTTTTTTCAAAAAGAAGATGGTAGTATTTGGATTGACCTTACTGCCGACGGACTAGATGAAAAAATTGTACAACGCAAAGATGGCACTTCCGTTTACATCACACAAGATATTGGCCTGGCACTGCAAAAATATGAGCAATTTAAAATTGATCAAAGCATCTATGTAATTGGCAATGAGCAAAATTACCACATGAAAGTATTGCAGTTGATCTGTAAAAAACTAGGCATGCCCAATGCTGAAAATATTTTTCATTTAAGCTATGGGATGGTAGAATTAACCAGTGGAAAAATGAAAAGCCGCGAAGGTACCGTAGTGGATGCAGATGAATTAGTAGATGAGATGATTGCCACTTCGCAAAAGCTTACCGAAGAACTTGGAAAAGTAAAAGATTTTACGACGGAAGAATTGAAAGACCTCTATAATATTATCGGATTAGGTGCCATGAAATTTTATTTACTTAGGGTTGACCCAAAGAAAACAATGGTATTCAACCCTGAAGAAAGCATCGACTTTCATGGTTTTACCGGCCCCTTTGTTCAATACACCCATGCAAGAATAAAAAGCATTTTAAGAAAAGAACTGGTGAATGGCGAAAGGCCAAGCTCGGATAGTAAAATAAGCAGCTATTTATTACCGCTGGAAAAAGAAGTGATTGTGCATTTGGAGCAATATCCAAGCGCACTGGAACAAGCCTGTGAAGAACACAACCCTTCTGTGATTGCCAATTATGTTTTTAATCTAGCCAAAACATTCAACTCATTTTATACAGAGCATTCCATTGGCAATGCAGAAACAGCGGAGAAAAAACAACTACGATTACAGATTGCGGGTATGACTGCCAATACGATAAAAAGTGGTATGCAATTAATGGGAATTCGGGTGCCGGAAAGAATGTAAAGATTGATCTATAACATTTTTTTCAACCCTTCTTTAAAACTTAAAGGCCTAAAGCCCAACTCATTTTTTGCTTTATCAATGATGAACCCAGTTTTGGCTGGTCGCTTTGCGGCTTGAACAAATATGGATGCATTCACTTTTTCAATCAAATTGGAATCCAATGCAAGGTATGCTGCGGTTGCCATTGCCATATCGTATGGTGTCAGTAATTCTTCGCCGGAAATATGATAAATTCCTTTTGCTTTATTTTCAATCGCAAGTAAAATTCCTTTTGCCAGATCTTCCACATAGGTAGGTGTCCGCCACTGATCACTGACAACTTGTATTTTTTTGCCCTGCGACAAATTATTTTGCACCCAGCTTACCATATTACTTCTATTACCAACCAATATATTCCCATATACCAATACCGTTCGGATGATACACCATGGCAGCTTGGACTCCATTACTGATTTTTCGGCCCCCAATTTACTACTGCCATAATAATTGACAGGCCCCGGAATATCCGATTCTACATAAGGACCTGCTATACCATCGAAAATAAAATCAGTAGATATATAAATAAAAGCAGCTCCTGCAATTTCAGCAGCTCCCAGCAAAAAACGGGTGGCAGTAACATTGGTATTCCAACAATGAATGGGGTTTTGTTCACATTCATCTGCTTGGGTAATGGCAGCAGTATGAATAATGACATCAGGCCGATCCTCGGCAATGAAAGCAGCTACTTCCACCCCATTGGTAATATCCAAGGGAACATAGTTAAACCGATTAGAGGAATTAAATGGTAATCGGGATACCCCTTTTCCAGTTGCAGTAATAGTATAATTGGTGGAGTCAATCAACAGCTTTACAAGATGCTGTCCTAATAATCCATTTGCCCCGGTAATCAGTACTTTCATAAAATGAGTAGTGTTAAATTAGAAAGTAAAAAAAGGTTAGCTAGCATAAGAAAAAATAAAAACTGATACATTAAAAATATATTAATATGAAATGCAATGTACATTTATTTGTAGTTTTTAATTGATTAAAAACTAGTGGGCAAAATAATTAATATTAAAAGCTTATTTTTGCATCTTTTTACGATCAGTTTGATTTTAAACAAGCGACAATATTCTATAAACTTATATATTAATCCTTTTCATTCAATATGAAAAAAACAGTAACAAAGATTGGAGTACTTACTTCAGGAGGAGATGCCCCAGGAATGAATGCAGCAGTTAGGGCAGTAGTTCGAACTGGAATCTATCATGGGTTGGATGTATTTGGAATTATGAGGGGGTATACCGGCATGGTTGAAAATGACATTTTTAAAATGGAAGGAAGAAGTGTTGCCAACATTATTCAAAGGGGTGGCACAATTCTAAAAACTTCTAGATGCAAGGAATTTTTAACGCCGGAGGGTAGGAAAAAAGCCTATGGGAATTTAAAAAAGCTTGGAATTGATGGGCTAGTTATCATAGGTGGTGACGGAAGCTTTCGAGGAGCACAAACTTTTAGCAATGAATATGATATTCCTTGCGTAGGTCTTCCTGGTACCATTGACAAAGATATTGCTGGCACAGATTTTACCATTGGATTTGACACCGCCGTTAATACTGCAGTAGAGGCAATCGACAAAATCAGGGACACAGCAGACGCGCATGACCGATTATTTATCATTGAAGTGATGGGCAGAGATGCAGGTTATATCGCATTGCACAGTGGTATTGCTACCGGAGCAGAAAACATATTGATTCCAGAACGTAAAACCGATATTGAGGAAGTAATTAAACAATTGGCTGAAAAAGAAAGGCGGCACAAATTGGTAAACCTAATCGTAGTTGCGGAAGGAGATGATTTTGGAGGTGCAGACGAGGTAGCTAAAATTATTACTCAACGCCTTCCTATGCAGGAAGTAAGGGTCTGTATTCTCGGCCATATTCAAAGAGGTGGCTCTCCGAGTTGCTTCGACCGGTTAATTGCAAGTAGAATGGGATATTCAGCTGTTGAATGCTTACTGGAAGGCAGACACAATGTGTTTGTAGGAATGGTAAACAACCGCATGCACTACACTCCCCTTAATGAAGCTGTCAAAAAGAAACAACGCATCAGTGAAGAATGGATGAAAATTGTGAAAATACTGGCTTCCTAAATTTAATAAAAGTGATTATCCTATCAGTGATTCAATTATAATTCGCTGTTCTTTTTCCTTTATCTATCAAATAACATTAATATAATATCATGAGTAAAAACATTACAAAATACCTGCACCAGGACATGGATAAAGAAGCGGGTATCAACCATTCCATCAAGAAAACAAAAATCGTAGCTACCGTTGGACCAGCATGTTCTACCTACGAAAAATTACTGGAATTGGTTATTGCGGGTGTAAATGTTTTTCGACTGAACTTTTCTCATGGATCTTTTGAAGACAAGTCGGCTATCATAAAACACATTAGGGAAATTAACAGAACCCAGCCTTTTAACATCGCCATTCTAGGTGATCTTCAAGGCCCTAAATTAAGGGTAGGTGATCTCGAAAACGGCAGGGTTGAATTAAAAGATGGCAATGAATTTATTTTTACTACCCAAAAAATCATCGGTAATGCTGAAAAGATTTACGTTTCTTACCCAAATCTTGCACAAGATGTAAAAGTAGGAGAACGCATATTTTTGGATGATGGTAAAATGGAATTGAAAGCGGAAGAAATTTTAAACGATCATGAGGTACGCGTATCCGTAACCTTGGGCGGAATATTAACCCCTAAAAAAGGGGTGAACCTTCCAGACTCGGCACTTACGATGCCTTCATTAACTGAAAAAGATCTTGCAGATCTTGATTTTATTATTGAAAACGAATTGGACTGGGTTGCCCTCTCCTTTGTTCGCAAGGCCAATGATATCATTGATCTTAAAAAAAGAATTAAAGACAAAAACAGTAAAATAAAAGTTATTTCCAAAATAGAAATGCCAGAAGCCCTGAAAAACATTCGGGATATCATCGTTGAAAGTGATGGCGTAATGGTAGCTAGAGGAGATTTGGGAGTTGAAGTTCCGGTAGAACAAGTACCTATGATCCAAAAGGAAATCATTCGTAGATGTATGCGTAGGGCAAAGCCTGTTATTGTGGCTACCCAAATGATGGAGAGCATGATGGAAAGAACTAAACCCAATCGCAGTGAAGTAACCGATGTTGCCAACGCTGTATTGGAAGGTGCTGATGCCGTAATGCTGAGTGGTGAAACTGCTATGGGCGACTACCCTAAACTAGTGGTGGAAATGATGAGCAAAATTATTTTGGAAGTAGAACGCACTGCCTATGATTATGATCGGGATGATATTTTGACACCCCAGGCGCACTCTCCTTCCCTATTGAGTGATGCACTTTGTTATAGCGCCTGTAAACTTGCCCAAGACGTAAATGCCAGCGCATTGATTGGGATGACACAGAGTGGCTATACCGGCTTCATTTTAAGTAGCTATCGCCCTAAAGCTCCCTTGTTTGTTTTTAGCAAAGAAAAGACACTGATCAACCAGTTAAGTTTAAGCTGGGGAGTACGTGCTATTTATTATGCAGAGGAAGAAAACTTAGATACTATTATTTTTGATCAGGTAAATATTTTAAAAGAAAGAGGCTTTATCAAAGCTGCAGATGTAGTGGTAAGTACCGGTAGCACTCCTACCAAACTTCATCTACCTACCAATACTATTAAAATAACTATAGTAGACTAAGCCACCGAAATATTTTCTGACAATTAATTATTTTTAAAAGGCCTCCCCCAACAGGGAGGTCTTTTTGCTTAGCAACAGTATCCCCCTTTCGGTGAGTCACCTACTTATCCAATATCAAAAATTCAGTCAATTTCTTTTTAGCGCGATTCTTTATATGCCGCTGAAAAAAAGAATTCCATCCCAATAACTCACCCGATAAACCCATTGCTTGTTTACTCCATTGATGAACACTAAATGCATCGCTGTGCTCTATAATTTTACCTTCCGAAAATCGCATATTCGCTCTCACTTTATTCACTACCCTTCTATTGTTTTCTGGTAAAGTGTAGGTGGATACCCAATCACAGGTGCTGTACTCATCATCCAACTCAAGTATATTTCCGTAGGTCAATGAAAAATCAACTGCGGTAGTACAAATCATTTTCCACATACTATCTACTTCCCTTGCAGAAAGCAGCCCGAACACCGGATCAAAAAAAACAATATTTTCATCATAGCAACTAGACATACCCTGAAAGTCGAGCTGCTGAAAGGCCGAGTAAAAATTATTAATTAATTCTTTATTGGAATTCATTACGATAGTGAATAAGTTTTTGTAAATTTAGTGCTCTTAAACTATTAATAATATATTTTTCCAGGCCCAAAGGGAAAAATAGCTTTTCAACCATTGAGTGTTCTTTGGGCAATTAAATAATCATATTTACATTCACTTTTACTATGGAAAGCTTTTTACTAATATTGGTAGGTGGTATAATTTTCAGTTTTATCACTGCCTTTGCTATTAAGACTATTGACCGATACAAAATGCAGGGGGCTGATAACCAGTTGGGCCAGGTTCAACAAAACCTGCAATTGGTTCAACAGGATATAAAACAAATCCAAAAAGAAAAGGAAGAATTACTGAGCCGAGCCACCCGTGCCGAAGGCGCCAATCAATTGCTATTACAGGAATTTGACCAGTACCATCTACTGCAACAAGATCATATAACAACACTAAGCCAATTGGCTATTTTACAAACCCAACTCAGTTCGGCACATGAAAAATTAACCGGTCAAAAGGAAGAACTAGCATCCATTGGAGAAAAATTCCGTTTTGAATTTCGCAATTTAGCACAGGGTATCTTGGAAGAGAAAACTTCCAAATTCACATTGGTCAATGAAGAAAAAATGAAGGCGATCCTAGAACCTTTAAAATCCGAATTGATTGAATTCAAGAAAAAAATTGATGACACCTATGATAAGGAAAGTAAAGAAAGATTTACATTGGGAAAAGAAGTGCAACGGTTGGTTGAAATGAGTCAATTGGTAAGCCAAGAAGCCAATAACCTCACCACTGCTTTAAAGGGTAATAATAAACAACAGGGCAACTGGGGTGAAATGATTTTAGAAAGTATTCTTTCTTACAGTGGACTTACGAAAGGAAGAGAATTTGTATCGCAAGAGTTTTTAAGAGACAATGCAGGCAATATTATTAAAGATGAATTTGGCAAAGGACTTCAACCAGATATTACTGTAATCTACCCCGATCAACGAAAAATTATCATCGATTCGAAAGTATCGCTGGTAGCTTGGGAACAATATGTTGCTGAAGAAAATGTTTCGACACAAAGCCAGTTGCTAAAGGAGCACATACAATCAATCAGAAACCATATAGATGGACTGAGCAAAAAAAAATACCCAATTTATGCGCAAGCACTTGATTATGTATTGCTATTCATTCCGATTGAACCCGCCTTTTTAGAGGCCGTAAAAACAGATCTTCAATTATGGAAATACGCATACGATAAACGCATTATGCTGGTAAGTCCAACCAACCTTTTAGCCGTTTTAAAAATCATTGCTGATCTGTGGAAGGTAGAGCAACAAAACCAACATGCAGTTGAAATTGCAGATAAAGCCGGCGCCCTGTATGATAAATTTGTAGGGTTTACAGAAAACTTAGAACTCGTAGGGAAAAAATTACAGGATGCACAACAATCCTATGACGCGGCATTTAATCAACTGGGAACTGGGCGAGGTAATATAATTGGTAAAATTGAAGAATTGAAAAAGATGGGCGCAAATGCCAATAAACAATTGCCATCCAAACTGATTCCCCAATTCAAACCTGAAGAATAAAGCAATTCTTGTACTTTACACTTCGCTTTATTTTTTTACTAAAAAATACCAACCCGTCTAATTATTCAAGCAACTAGTTCCTGGAATGCCAATTTCTTGGAAATACATTAAAATAAATATAATATTTTACCTTATTTTGTATTAATTTTCGATTATAAAAG
>JBIIVV010000269.1:0-4250 GCA_044339235.1 Ferruginibacter sp. | reverse complement strand
AACAATTGCTGTAACGCAATCCGCATAACTACTTCTTGCAATTGTAAAGTCAGGAGTACTCAATAAATAGGAAGATTTAATCAGTGGAACACCTCCATAATACCTTAACAATTGATTATAATAATAACCGCGCATGAAATAGGTTTCACCCTTTAAACGAGCAATCATACCTGCATCAATCGAAGATTTAGAAAGGTTTTCTAAGGCCAGATTGGCTGCCCTTATTCTTCCGTACATATTGCCCCATTCCATGGTACCTGGTACGCCACTTCCACTAGTAGGACTAACATCAGACTCCATTATAGCTTGTCTTCCGAAATTAAAGAGACAGTTATCAGTTTGGTTATCCAAACTGTTTTGTTGCATATAACCTTCTTGAATGCCATTATATAAATCAGTAATAAACATTTCAGAAAGGGATGCATCCGACCACGTGGATGCTGCCGCTGCTTTATCGAGCGGTTGTGTATTCAGAAAATCTTTATTACATGACGTAACCAAGATCACTGAACACAGTGGAATGATTATTTTTTTAATTATTCTTTTCATTACTATAAATTTAGAAGGTTAGGTTTATACCTGTATTGATAATTTTTGACTGTGGATAATACTGACCACTGCTATTCTGTGATTCTGGATCATACACTTTCAATTTAGACCAAGTAGCCATATTCAAGCCATTTACATATATCCTTAAGCGGTTGATGCCAAACTTCTTTCCAAGATTTGAAGGAAGTGTATAACCCAACTCAAAGTTTTTAAGCCTGATATAATCCGTACTTACGTTATAAAAGGTATTACGATTTGAGAAGTACTGGTTATTTCTATCCACCGTACGTGGATATACTGTACTTGGATTATCAAGCGTCCAGCGATGCTCGTAAGAATCTAATAGATAATTTCCAATAGTACCCGATTCTGTTTGTACAAATAGTTCAGCTCCTGATGAAGCAAGGAACAATACATTCAGATCAAAGTCTTTGTACTGCAATCCAATGGTCAAACCTCCTTGGAAGGTAGGTGTTTGGTTTTTATCAGTTCTAATCCTGTCATTAGCGTCGATTTTTTTATCTCCGTTCATGTCTTTAAACTTCATGCTACCAGGGAAAAGTTTTCCAGCACCACCTACACCACTATAATCAAGTGTATTGGCAGCAACATCAGCGGCATCTTTGAATATACCATCATACTGATAAAGCAAATTTTGATCCGGATTGTTTACATCACTAGGCATTGGCTTTCCGGTAGACAATTGGTAAGAAGGTCTTCCTGGAGTTTCATCCCAGAAGGTAATTTTATTCTTAGAGGTTCCTCCGTTGACACTTACATTATAACGTAGATCACCGATGGTATTGTTATACCCTAATTTAAATTCAAATCCCTTGTTATCTACTTTGCCGATATTTTCAGCTGGTAATGTTAAACCTGTAGAAGTTGGAATAGAAGCATTTCTTCTCCACAAGATATTTGACCGATGGTTTTGGAAACTTTCAAATTCAAAAGTCAATCTGTTGTTTAAAACTGTACCTTCTAAACCTATGTTGTAATTATTGGCAACTTCCCATGTAAGGTTGGTATTGGGAATACCATTTTCCCTTAAAGTTTGCACAACCGAATTGTCGGCCGTATAACTGCCATAAGCATAAGTAGGCAGGTAATCATATTCTCTTAAACTTCCGTTGAAGAAAACCTGGTCATTACCCAACTGACCCCATGATCCACGAATTTTCATGGTATTGATGAATTTTACATTGTTTTTGAAGAAGTTTTCCTCTGAAATTCTCCAACCAGCTGTTACCCCTGGAAAGAAACCAAAACGGGTAGCTTCTGGAAACATGTAAGAACCATCTCTACGCCAAAGGAACTCGGCGATGTACTTTTCTTTGAAATTGTATCCAACACGTCCAAAATAGTTTAGACGAGCACGCTCCCAAGAGGCACCGCCTGTTTGCTGGTTACTCAATCCACCTGCAAATAATTGCTCAATTGCGGTAGAAGCATAATATTGACGGTAAGCATTGAAAAAATTGGCGTTCGATGTTTCTTTCGTTACACCTGCAAGCACTGTAATATTATGGTTTCCGAAAGAACGATCATAGGTTCCAATTGCTTCTAGCATTAAATTGATCTGATCTTGGGAAGCTTGGTTAAGCGTAGCCTGTGTAGCAGGTCCTTTTTTAACCGCTGTCATGATTGGTGTAACACCATCTGCTTGAAAGCCACTCCAATTGTAGATATACCAAGGTTTTACCCATGTTTTACGTTGCTGAACATATTTATCAACAGCCGCATTCAAGGTAAATTTCAATCCTTTCACCCAAGGGTTCGTTATCTCCACTTTGGCATTGGTTTGATAATAATAACGAGTGTCTTTATCGTACCCTGTTTCATTGGTAGTAATAACCACTGGCTGTTCTCCATTTTCAATATCTGGAGCAGCTTGGCCATTTGGCCAGATGGCATTTTTAGTTGGATAGCCTCTCATCATCATTCTGAAAATAGATCCTGCTCCTTTAGTAGGAAAGAAACGATTTTCTTGACGAGCATCAATTCCCAAAGAAAGATTAATGTATTTGTTCACTTTTGCATCTAAGTTAAAACGCATATCATACTGCTTATATCCGGTAGCAGAATTTTTATAATACCCATCTTGATTTTGGTAACCCAAAGAAGCGAGGTATTTTACATTTTCTGTTCCACCTGAAATTTGCAAGTTTTCTTTTGTTTGTGGTGACCATGGTTTCAATACAGCTGAAAACCAGTCTGTATTAGGGTGACCCCATGGATCAGAACCATTTGCATATTTGGTGAAATCGGCAGGAAGAAAAGGAGCCGTTAATACATTACCACCAGCGGTATTGTAAATTCCAGTAGATTTAAATGCCGCACTAGCTGCAGACCATTCTGCCGAAGGAAGTTTGTATATTTCAATCTCATTCGCCATAGTAGCATACTGAGTAGCATTGGTCAACTTTGGCAACATAGTTGCAGCTGCCCAACCTTGATTATGACTAAAGGAAACTTCTGGTTTGCCGGTTTTACCATGCTTGGTAGTAATTAAGATTACACCATTGGCAGCCCTAGCACCATAAATAGCACCAGAGGCATCCTTCAATACAGACATACTTTCTATATCTTGAGGATTTAAACGATCAAAACCTCCAGCACGAGCTGGTACTCCATCAATAACGATCAAGGCGTCGTTATTTCCCAAAGTATTAGATCCACGGATACGGATACTTGATCCATCATAACCTGGTTCGCCACTTGAGTTAACAGCAACTACACCCGGTAAACGACCAGCAATGGAGTTGGAAAGATTGTTAGCAGGTGATCTCGCTAGTTCAGAACCTTTTACCACTGCAACAGCACCGGTAAGGGTAACTTTCTTTTGAGAGGCATACCCTACTACTACTACATCATCAAGTTTGCCAACGGCAGCCTTTAGACTTATAGTAAATTCGGTCTTACCGCTAACACTCAATTCCTGCTTATCATATCCGATAAAAGATATTACAAGAATTGATTTTTCAGATGGAACAGAAATACTAAAAGTACCATTTTGATCAGTGGTAACTCCTTGTTTTGTTCCCTTAATTGAAACTGACACCGATGCCAATGGGGTTCCATTTTCATCGGTAACTTTACCAGTTACTTTTTTATCCAGGCTGTTGTTCAACGGATTGATTGCCTGTGCCGATATTGTCAGTAATACACTGAACAATACAACTAGCCAGGAGCCTAATTTCCTTACACGTTTAATGTTTTTGGTCATAAGAGCAAGTTTTTAAAATTGGTTTTTGAAATGTTTAGTTGTTTTCATAATACTTAGGATAAAATTTAATTTAAGATTCATACATAATGCAATTTGTCATATTTATTGTGATTGGAATATACCTGGTTGACTTATTTTAGTATCTAATTTTGAAGGATTGCGGTGGACTCTCTATTTTTTAATATCGGCTCCAAAATAATATTCTCTAATTTCTTCTTGGGTTCCTTGTTGCCTTTACTAATGATTTCAATTAAAAGGGTCGCCGCCTTTTTACCCATCTCTACCGTTTGCTGGTCTACCGAAGAAAGGGAAGGACTAATATGTTCCCCAAAATTTTCGTTAGCAAAGCCGATCACTCCAAAATCCTTCGGCATATTTACTTTCCTATCTTTTAATCCTTTGATTATACCTAAAGCCGAGAAATCTTCTGAAGCAAAAACGGCATCAGGGATTTTTTTTAATCCAAAAAAATATT
>JBIIVV010000268.1:0-4259 GCA_044339235.1 Ferruginibacter sp. | reverse complement strand
AGGGAGGAGCCCTTGCTATCAATTTCACCGGAGCGGTGGGTATGATGGGTGTGGGAGTGATTGGTGCGGTTATTCTCGGATTTGTTCAAGATAGACAACTCGATCAAAACCTTGCTACTTACGACCAAAAAAACAATACCACACTGCATGCAACTTATTTAACCGAATCTAAGACAGGACTTTTTGGATCCTATCAAGCAGTGGATAGCAAAAAATTATCAGCTGCACCTGCAGAAGCGGTGGAGCAGATAAGTGCAGTTCAAAATGATGCTAAAAAAAGTGCACTTCGTACCGTAGCTATTTTTCCGGTATTCATGTTTTTTTGCTACCTTTTCATTTTCTTTTATTTTAAATCCAAGGGTGGCTACCGACCGGTGGTAATCGCCAAGGAATAAAAAATTCATTCATTATTTCAATCAATAAACAGAACGACATGCAAAAAAATAATTACCCTAAACTACACAATGCAACATGGCCAGGCATTGTAGGCAAGGGACCTGATTCTGAGCCACCTATTTCTTTTGATGACTTACTGAAATTTACAGCCGATGCGGAAGTAGATGGCGTAAAGTTTGACGGAATTGATATCGGGCTTTTTGAACCTCATATTGATATCGACAGTTCGGATGACGGTATTAAAAAATTAGCAGATAAAGTATCTTCCCTCAACCTAAACATCGGCAGTTTGGTAGCACCCATCTGGGGAGGTCCTGCCATGGGTAGTAAAGAAGATCGTGCAGTATTTGTAGAGATGGTGCGCAAATCTTGCCACTTTGGACAAAAGCTCCGTGAATATGGGGTGAGGCCCAACGGCATTGTTCGTATCGATTCTGCCAGTAAACCAGAAGCTTGGGCCTTGGATCCCGTGAACAATACCAAGCTCATTGCAGACACTTTTCGCGAAGCTTGTGATGTAGCTGCCTCCTATGGCGAAAGATTGGCTGCAGAAGGAGAAATTTGCTGGGGCGGCATGCATAGCTGGAAAGCAATGATTGACACTTTAGAAGCCGTTGATCGTCCCAATATTGGCTTTCAAGCCGACATGGCCCATACACTTTTATATCTTTTGGGGTACAATAGTCCGGATGATAGAATATTGCCTGCCGACTTTGATTGGAGCGATGGGGAAGTGCTAGATGCGGGGCTTAGAAAATTAACCCATGCGCTTCGGCCTTGGACCATTGATTTTCATGTGGCACAAAATGATGGTACGGTGCATGGAACTGGCTCGCACGACAAAACAGGTCGACATTGCCAGGCTAAAGACCCCAATGGCAAACTAGACATTGCAAAGCATGCAGGCTTTTGGTTGCGCAATGATTCTGGAGAATTGACCAAGGCTTTCCGACATATTTGTTGGGATGGCTGTATGTTTCCCAATGCAGTGATGACGCAGCAACAAACTTGGAATGATATTCTAGCAGCTATGATTAAAGTTAGGGATCAACATGGCTGGTATGAAGCAGAATAAAAATAAAATTGGAATAAAATTATAAGCATTAATTTCTTTAATAATGGCAACAAAAAAAACACTCAATATTGGTTTAATCGGCGGAGGCTTTATGGCCCGAACCCATTCCAACGGATACCGTCGCGTTCCTAATTTTTTTCCTGAACTGGAATATGAGCCCGTGCTAAAAGCGGTCTGTTTTCGCAATGAAACAAAGCTAAAAGCATTTGCAGAGCAGTGGGGATATGAATCAGTTGAAACTGATTGGAGGAAGTTAATCGCCCGTGACGATATTGATGCAGTAGATATTTGTACTCCCAATGATACCCATGCAGAAATTGCGATTGCAGCTGCAAAAGCAGGCAAAATGATTCTCTGCGAAAAGCCGCTTGCGCGCGACTTAGTTGAATCGACCGGTATGGTGGAAGCGATTGAAAAAGCAGGAGTAAAAAATACGGTTTGGTATAACTATCGTCGGCTGCCCGCAGTTACGCTAGCCAAACAAATTGTAGACTCTGGAAAGTTGGGAAAGATCTATCATTACAGAGCCAATTTTTTACAGGATTGGACGATCAATGAAAATCTTCCGCAAGGTGGTGAAGGCTTATGGCGAATGGATGCTGCAGTAGCCGGATCGGGTGTGTTGGGCGATTTGCTTTCTCATTGCATCGACACTGCATTGTGGATCAATGGAGGCATAAAGGATGTGAGTGCAATGACAGAAACATTTGTGAAAGAACGTATGCACCAGCTCACTGGAAAAATGCAGGAAGTAACCATTGATGATGCCTGTTCATTTCTCTGCCATTTTAATAACGGATCATTGGGATTATTTGAATCTACTCGATACGCACGTGGCCATAAGGCGATGTATACTTTTGAAATCAATGGAGCCAATGCTTCCATTCGATGGGATTTGCATGATTTGAATCGACTTGAATTTTTTGATAATGCAGATGAATCAAAACTCAAGGGTTGGCGTTCTATCCATATTACAGATGGCGATCATCCCTACATGGATAAGTGGTGGGTGCCTGGTTTAGGGATTGGTTATGAACATTCTTTTGTTCATCAAGTAGCTGATTTTCTAAAAAGCATTGAAACAGGAGAGCCTTGTTCACCTACCTTTAGAGAGGCGCTGGATACGCAAAAAGTTTGTCAGGCGGTAGCTGACTCAGCAAAATCAAGAAGCTGGAAAGATTGCAATATTTCTTAAAACAGTTTTCAATCAAGAGTATAAATTAACCATCTTAAAAAAAAATTATGACACAAAAACTTAGTTTTCGGTTAGCGCTTTTTATGTTGATAGCAGGGAATATATTTTCCTTACAAGCCCAAGATAAAAAAAATGACTTTGTGAAAATATTTGATGGCAAAACTATGAAGGGATGGGAAGGGGACACTGATTTTTGGAGAGTTGAAAATGGAAGTTTTATTGGAGAAGTTACCAAATCAAAACCGCTAAAAACAAATACTTTTCTTATCTGGAGAGGAGGCTTTCCTGCCAACTTTGAGTTTAAGGCGCAATATCGAATCAGCCCTGAGGGAAACAGTGGTGTTCAATACCGCAGTGAAGAGTTGCCTAATATTCGCCTAGCCTTAAAAGGTTACCAGGCCGACATAGATGGTGCTGATACCTATACCGGTCAGAATTATGAAGAACGCGGGCGTGGATTTTTGGCAATGCGGGGCGAAATTACTGTATTAAAAAATGACATAAAGCCTACTATTACAGGTTCATTGGGAAATTCCGATTCGCTTAAGCGGTCAATAAAAAAGAATGATTGGAATGAAATTCATATTATCGCAAATGGCAATCATCTGCAGCATTTCATTAACGGAATTTTAATGAGTGATGTAACGGATGAGGATGTTGCCAACAGAAAAGGCAATGGAGTACTGGGGTTGCAGGTACATGTAATGCCTACTATGAAAGTGGAATATCGTAAAATATTGCTGAAGCAATTGTGATGGTGAAGAGGTGAATGGTGAATGGTCAATGGTGAATTGTCAATGGTCAATGGTCAATTGAAAGTTTGCTATCTTCCATTTAACTTTCTAATTTAATTACAAAAAATATGCAACAACCGCCGTCGGGGTTTTCAACCACTGACGGCGGTTGTTGCATATTCACCATTCACCTCCTCACCATTGCAGATAAAGCAAAGCCAAGGCTGCCGCTGTCATGATGATTAGCGCGGAGAATCCAAGTATGTTGGATATTTTTCCGTTGGTAAATTCCCCCATAATTTTTTTGTTGTTGGAGATATGCAAAATGATCGCAATTAAAACGGGAGCTGTAATACCATACAAGATGGCAGTATATATCAGGGCTTTAACAGGTGAAATGCCAATATAATTCAATGAAAGCCCCAATATTAGGGAAATGGCAATGATAATATAAAATGCTTTGGCTTCGTGAAATTTTTTATCCAAGCCCTGTTCCCAGCCAAAGGTTTCTGCAAAAATATACGAAAGTGATCCGCTCAAAACTGGGATGGCAATGAAACCAGTTCCGATAACACCAACAGCAAATAGTAGATAGGCCAGGTTTCCAGCCAATGGTTTTAATGCCATTGCCGCCTGCTCTACTGTATCGATCTGGTGAATGCCGCCATTGAATAAAACAGTACCGGTGGTTAAAATGATAAAGAACATCACTAGGCCTGAAAAAGACATTCCAAAGTCAACATCCTGTTGCATGTCTTTGATTATTTTTTTATTCACTACCAAGTGCTTTTCGGAATGATTCATTTCTTCTACTTCCATGGTGGCTTGCCAAAAGAAAAGATAGGGTGAAATGGTAGTG
>JBIIVV010000267.1:0-4274 GCA_044339235.1 Ferruginibacter sp. | reverse complement strand
TCTTGGGTTTTAAAAGACAACCGCATTACATCCGTGGTGCTTGGAGTTAGTAAACCAAATCAAATTGCAGACTCATTACAATGTCTTGAAAATTTGACCTTCTCTAGCGATGAACTTCAAAGCATCAATGCTATTGTAGGAAATAATTAACCCATGCTGCCAATGGGCTGGTCCTTTATTAAATTACCAAGCCTCTCAACTTATTGAGAGGCTTTTTTATTTCAACTAGCAATTCATAGTAGAAAATTCGTTAGGGCTTCCATGGACAAGGCACTGGACTATATCCCGACAGCGTAGGCAGATGAATGATGATGGATAATTCAGTGCTATACAGTGACAAAGCGCCCATGTTTTTTGTATAGGCAGGAATATCATAGGTAAGTCCAATATTTACATTGTCATATTTCATTCCAACAAAAGGATATACTACATCCTTGTATCGATACCAAAGGCCGGCAAATAGAATTTTTTCTCTGCTATAATCTCCAGAGACATCAATCCCCAACGACCCTCCTACAGTGATTAGGTTACTATTGGCCTGCTGCTGGTACATTGAATTCATATTCACCAACAGCAAATCAGAAATGACATAAGAAAAATCAACATTGGCAACATATTTTTGACTGAGCCTTTGATTGGGGTCATTTAAAAAGGTTTGTTTGGGAGAATTTAAATTATGTACACTTATCCCTGCATCAAAATCAAAATCATCTGTATGAAAATTATATACGATGCCTGTCGACATGGATAAAAAAGGTTTCATTACACCCAGCGCAACCTCGCCCGTAGGTAGACTTGCATCAAATCCGCCGTTGGTGAGTTGTTCGCCAAAATTCAACATACTATAATCTACCTTTCTTTGTCCATACAATAAACCAAACCCTACTCCGATACGACTATTTTCATCTAAATTGGCCATGTAAGAAAAGCCGTTTGAAACATACGTACTTACCAATGCCCCATTCATAGTGCGATCACTCATTAAAAATAAACTGCCATACACAGGCGCTGTAGTAGCCGTCTTATCCATCAACATAGCTTCTCCTCCTACCGTAAACGTTCGATAGGTAGTTTGAGAATTATTTCTTTGCTGCCGATAATTACTGGACAGCCGCCATTTTCCCTTCACATTTGCAGCGGTCAAAGATGGATTGATAAATTGGGGAGATAAAAAAAACTGGGAAAAATGAGGATCCTGCGCATTGGCAATCCTTGCCAAAAAGCATATAAAACCAATGAGTATAATTCTTGTGTACATTAACGTAGTATTAGAGTTTGTCCGTTTCGTTGAATTTTATTACCTAAATTAGAAATACCTTCTGCAAACCATGAATAGGCTTCTGAAGGCTGAGCCAGTCCTCTAAACATTCCATCCCAAGTAATATTGATATTCGTAGTTTCAAAAACTAGATTTCCCCAACGATTGAATATTCTAAAATAGGATACCACTTCAATTCCTGGCACCACAATTAGTAGTTTATCATTGTGCCCATCATTATTGGGGGAAAATGCCTTGGGTACTAAAAAATCTGCCTGGTCAAATAGTAACACATTCACAGAATCACGATAGATACAACCTGCATCATTGGTTATTTGAATAACATAATTTGAAGGGGCTGTATAATTAAAAATGGGTGATTGCAGTACCGAATTATTAAGACCAGTGAAAGGAGTCCAAGTATATATTTTCCCACTCGCTCTAGCGGCAAGTTGCGTATTGGTATTTTTTACGGCATACACGGTTGGATATTTTATTCCCTGTGGCGGAATTTCAATTTGAACATTTTTTGAAACTGACTTTGCAAGCAATGGACAGTTAGTAGGGGTAATCGTAAGCTTAACGGCATAGGTTTTTTCAATCAAAAAAGAGTGAGTCGGTGATGTAACCGAAGCGCTGGTATTATCACCAAAATCCCAAAGCAAACTTATCGGACCCGATAAATTGGTAGTGGAGGTATTCGTAAAATTAATAGGGGTATTAATACAATACTTATCAAAACTAAAGTCCACAATCGGTGTCTTATTTAATATTAAAGTAGGTGTATTTTGAACCATATAGGTACATCCTTTATCACTTATTAACTTTACTGAATATACACCAGGCAGACTGGCAGGATAGGTAGCAACCACTACTGATGCAATTGGATTGGCATTCAAAAACCACTGATAACTATCGCCCCCTGTGGCAGTAAGCAATACTGTTGCTCCTTCACAAATAATTCCATTATTGGATGCAGCAACGGTTCCTGTTGGAATGGAATGAATACTCACTGTTCCATTTTTTGCAGCCAGCCCGCAACCACCCTGTAACGAAATAGTATAATTAAATACCCCTACCACAGTGGGTGTACCAGCAATTGAAATTTTATTGGATGCATAAACCGCTTGCAAACCAGCAGGTAATCCAGTAACAGTGAAGTTAGTAGTGCCCACTGTTGTATATTCTATGGTAGTAATTCCAGCACCAATACAGACGGATTGACTGTCGGTTGCAGCAGCAGAAGATAGTGCAATTGAATTAAAAGCGGAAACTACTACCGCCAATACACTCGGGTTACTGCTAGCAGTAATATTGGTTGCAAAAACTGAAATGTTACCAGATTGGCCGGATGAATCAATTGTAACAGTGATGGTATTGGTTCCCTGGCCAGCTGTAATTCTCCAGCCTGTTGGAACCGCCCAGGTATAAGTGGCTGCATTGGCAACTGCCCCTACACTATATATCTGCCCCGAAGTAAAAGGACATTGAATCACTGTTCCTGTAATGGATCCAGGAGTCAACGGAGCTGGTACGGGAGTGAATTGTACTGGAGTGGTAGCGATTGAAATTTCTCCGCTCACAGTAAATCCTAGGGTGGCAGTAGATGCAACAACAGCACTGGTTAATATAGCCGTATAGGTTCCATTATAATTATCAATCGTATTGGCGATGGTTCCAGCATCGGTAGTAATCACTACGATTCCTCCACTGGTAGTGAGATTAAGGCCGGAACTGTTTTTTAACTGAACGGTTATGATAGACGTGGATGTTCCATCAGCCATAATAATAGGTGCTGAGGCTGTTATGGTAGAAAGATTAATAGCTGGAGCAACTGGAATAGCACCACAAATTGGAATAGAAAAAGTAGTACAATCAAAGGAGGTTACATATAAATCGTCATTCGTTCCGTCACCCATACTTCCCCTGGCTTTATGACCAACATAGCAAAACTGATCACTGCCTACCTTTAAATACATCAGGGAATGTCCACCCATTTCACAAAAAATAGCTTTACTACCGGATGATCCACTAGCTATACCAGGATCATAACTTGCTACACCAGGGTCATAACTTGAAATAGTACCAGTACCTTTTCCAAGCATCCCTGCATCATCCTCTCCCCAAGTATACAATTTGCCATCGGTGGTAATTGCCGATGCACAGGGAATACCTGAAGTATGCTCCTGTACCGAAATGAAATTAATATTGGTGAAATTAGTAGCATTAGAGCTTTTAACATTTACCCAACTTGTCCGTTCTGTTGAAGAAAAGTCGCCACACTGTTTTTTTGAATTATCACCCAATGCATATAAACTGCCAGAATTACTCAGCAAATAATAAGTGTTTTTTGCAGCATACGGTGAATTTTTAGTGCCACCTGTCACTCCAATCATTTTAGCAATATTGGACGATGAAAATTCAGCAGGCAAGCTCATCTTGGTTGCATATAATTTTGCCGCTGCTGCAGTTCCATTTCCTATATAGGTGGTATTGCCCCAAGTATACACATCCCCATTGGCTGCCAAAGCCATAAAAGCACTATTGTATTGCGTAGACGAAGGCAGAGTACTTACCTGGCCCCTAGCTGCTGTAATATTAGTTAAAGGAGTTGATGCTGCTGTACTCACCCTTTTCCAAGAAGAAGAACCGACCGTATTAGCAGATCCGCCATTTGCCTCCACCGCCTGGTTAGTCTGGGTAAGTATCCAAACCTGTCCGTTTCGATTTGGATTTACATTGTCATTTTTGGTTACTATCAAAAGGGTTTTATTCGTTGCAAAAATACTCGCAACATCGGCTACCGCAATACCACTGGGCAGTTTCGATGTAGCATCACCCCCTGAAGGCGTTAAAATTTTTTGAAAATTAGTGGTAGTAGTTAAAGTTGTTGGAAGAACACCGCCGTAATTGCCTTGGTTATAACCAAGGGCATACAATCCGTCAGAGGCCAATACAATCACCTGATCATATCCACCAACACCTCCACCAACAGTACCCATCAGTGGAATGGCTG
>JBIIVV010000266.1:0-4286 GCA_044339235.1 Ferruginibacter sp. | reverse complement strand
TACCGAAATACTTCGTATTGCTGATATGGCTTTAATTGAAATTCGTGTAGACGTAAGCGAGAGTGATATTCCAAAAGTTCATTTGGGAGATAGTGCCATCGTAACCGTAGATGCCTACAGCACGCGCAAATTCAAGGGCTTGGTAACACAAATTGCCAGCAGCAACAATGGTGCAGCCACGCAATCGGCCCTCGCCAATACCAGTACCGATGTTACTAACTACAAAGTATACGTGCGTTTATTGCCCGAAAGTTATTCTGATCTTTTAAATAAGGGAGCCTATCCATTCCGACCAGGAATGAGTGCCAGCGCAGACATACAAACCAAAACCCATTTGAATGTATTAAGCGTTCCCATCAATGCAGTTACCACAAGAGAGATCAACGACAGTACTAAAAAAATGGACGTTGGCACAGGAAGTGAAACTGAAAAAGCAATGGCTTCAGCAGATGAACTAGAAGTAGTGGTTTTTGTAGTGGACAAAGAAGGTTTGATAAAAAAGGTAAAAGTTGAAACCGCTATCCAAGATATTAATTACATAGAAATTACAGCAGGTCTCAAAGAAGGCGACAATGTGATCTCAGGTCCCTATGATGTAGTCAGCAAATTATTGAAAGAAAAAGACAAGGTAAAAGTGGTAGAAAAGAAAGATCTGTTTGAAAAGAAAAAAGAATAAACTAGCTGCTGACTCAACTCCTCCAAAATAGGATGAGCGAAAGGTTTTTTTAACCCGTACAATATTTCAAAACCCCCATTTTCTGAGAAAGAAAAATGGGGGTTTTGTTTTTAAATGACTGAGTGCTGGAACGCTTTTCATTTACTGAAATAACGCTTCTGCTATGGCTACACTTTCGGGCTTGCCCACATCTACTAGCTTGTCGCCACTGTGATCCAATCCTATAATTGAATTGGCTGCTGCAAGATCTAGATACGCTGCTATAATTGAAAACTTTCCCTGCTGCTGTATCAATGAAAATATTTTCGGCTCATATACTACCACACAACTGTAAGCCCTTTCTATAAGATGGGGTTTTGGAATCGATATTTTCTCTTCGCCTGTCTGCACGTTTTTCCAACCGCACAATCGGTTGCCCTCATCAAACAATAATACCCTAGAAGATTTTCGATTGGTAACCCCCATTGTGATCAATGGCCTATGTTGCTGATGATAAGCAATCAGTTTGCCCAGATCCAAATTGGTCAATATATCTACATTCAAAGAAATAAATGGCTCGTCTCCTTCTAGCAAATGCCGGGCTTTAACTAATCCTCCTCCGGTTTCCAATACTTCCTCTGTTTCATCACTGATTGAAATATTACTTCCCCAGCCATCATTTTCCTTGATGGCCTCCCTGACCTGGTTGGCGAAATGATGCACATTCACTACCACCTCTGTAATGCCATACTGCTGCAGATATTCGATATTGCGTTGCAATAAGGATTTGCCGTTCACCATTGCTAATGCCTTAGGATGCGCATCCGTCCAGGGTTTGAACCTAGTGCCAAGTCCGGCAGCGAAAATAATTGCCTTCATATTTTGTACGCTTTAGTTGGTAAACCTTGAAAATTTCAACGTTTCCAGTTTTCCCTGTTCTGGTGAGAAAGTTCTATTTTAACTTTAAACTTATTTCTTAGATGCCTGGTAATTGCTTCGGCTGCGTATACACTTCTGTGTTGGCCGCCGGTACAACCAAAATTAATGACCAAATTTTCGAAGCCCCTGCGGATATACTCTTCCACTGAAATGTCGATGATACTATATACGCTATTCAAAAAGTCGGGCATCTTGGTTTGTTGCTCTAGAAAATCTTTTACCGGTTTATCTAAGCCAGACAAATGTTTATACGCATCAAATCTTCCTGGGTTCAAAATCCCCCGCATATCAAAAACAAAACCTCCGCCATTTTTAGTTTCATCCTTTGGATAACCTGTTTGGATAAAGGAAAAACTATTCACATTAACCAGTAAAGGTGTATCAACAGTAGCCTGCAGCGGCGTAAATTCATTGATCACTGCTTCGCTAGTACATAATTCCAATACCTTTTTAAATTCAGGCAATGAAAGTCCTACTGTTTGGTGATTGATAAACCATTGCAAGTTTTGCAGCGCCAACGGTATGCTAGTTAAAAAATGGGCTTTGCGCTCAAATAGCCCGCGGAAGCCATAAGCACCCAATACCTGCAATAAACGGATTAGTACATACCCATTGTATTGACTCCTGAAAACATCTCGATCGACCGGCACATTCAACAGTTTTTCAAAAGCGTCGATATAATCTTCCAGCAACGACCGTTTCCATTCATCCGAAAGGTTCGCTTTTGCCTGCCAAAGAAGTGAAGCCACATCATATTGAGGAGCTCCTTTCATACCTCCCTGGTAATCTATAAAATGCACCTCGTTGTCAGGTGTTACCATAATATTTCTACTCTGAAAATCGCGGAACATAAAATATTTATACTCGGTATGAGAAAGGTAATTGCTTAACGCCTCAAAATCATCCATAAGTTTTTGCTTGTCGTAGGGCCTACGCAAGGCATCCAAAAAATAGTATTTAAAATACAATAGATCGGCCATGATCGCTTGTTTACCAAATTCAGCATTGGTAAGGCATTGATTATAATCGAGTCCTTCATCTCCCTTTACCTGAAGTTGAGCAAGTTGTTGCAAGCTTTTTTTATAGAGCGCATACACGGGATCAGTAAAACCTTTTTCCTCCAATTGATTCAATAAGGAAAGATCACCAAAGTCTTGCTGTAGATAGATTTTTTTATCAGCACTATAGTACAATATCTCCGGGGTGGGGAGCTGCTTTTGATGAAACTGATTAGAAAAATAAATAAAGGATTCATTTTCTTTTATGTTCTCCCCAGCGGTAGCGATATAAGTCATACCCTGGGTATGAATACGAAAATAATGGCGTTCACTTCCTGCCTGTGGCAATCGATCGATCCGTAAAACCGGTGACTCACTGTATTGCTCAAAAACTTTTTTTATCGCATCTATTTCTACCTGCATATCCTTTTTATATCGGGTAAAATTAACGGTTTTTCCTTAGAGGGAGTTAATACAATCTACTGGTTTAATTCAAAATTCCCGATTAACCGCCGACAGGGCTGGAAGCCGCTGTCGGGGTAGACCGATAACAAAAATTCCCGAAAAAACCCCGTCAGCGGTTGAAAACCCTGACGGCGGTTGATGAATACTTTTTGAAAAATGAAATTGAAGTCTCCGATTAACCACCGACAGGGCTGATAGCCACTGTCGGGGTTAGCGAACTATAAAAATTTACGAAAAACCCCGTCAGCGGTTGAAAACCCTGACGGCGGTTGATGAATACTTTTTGAAAAATGAAATTGAAGTCTCCGATTAACCGCCGACAGGGCTGGAAGCCGCTGTCGGGGTTGGGTGAATCAAAATGATTGGATAAACAAACGTTTCTTACTATTTTACAAAAAACTTAACGCTTCCCCAACCGAAGAGTAAGGCGATTTTTAACAAATAAACATACCTAATAACAATGTATATACAACCACTAATTGAAGGCGAATATTTTCATATATATAACAGAGGTGTCAATGGTGAAAATATATTTAAAGAGAAAAGGAATTAATATTACTTTTTGGATCAATATTTTTCATATTGCTCTCCGGTAATGGAAACGATTGCTTATACCCTGTTGAAAAATCATTTTCATTTACTCGTGCAAATAAAAGAAAATGTTCAGGTGTTAGAAAGAAACGGAAAAGACATGATACAACTCACGGCTTTTAAACAGCTTTCGCATTTTTTCAATTCCTATGCTCAATCCATTAATAAAGAAAATAAAAGGACAGGGTCGCTATTTGAATCTCCCTTCAAAAGAAAACTAATAGACCAAGATAATTATCTAAACTCCGTAATTTATTACTGTCATTATAATGCCCAATTACACAACTTCGTGGATGATTTCAAAGACTGGGAATTTTCTTCTTATCATACTATAGTTATGTCCTAGCCCCCTAAATAGCTGTACAAATTTTTAGAAATAGTTTGACTTATTAAAAAGTCACTAAATTTAAAAAATATGAGCACTATTAGACGAAAATGGGGTGAAGCACAAAAGTTGCAGGTCATCCAGGAAGTTGAGCAAAATGGGTTAACCGAAACTTTACGTAAGTACAACGTGTCCCAATCCCTTTTTCATAAATGGCGAAAAGCTTACAATGGAGAAGGCATGCAAGGATTAAAACCCAAGTATAAAACAATTGATCCCGCTGTTCGGCAGCTGGAGATTGAAAACGAGCGTT
>JBIIVV010000265.1:0-4320 GCA_044339235.1 Ferruginibacter sp. | reverse complement strand
TTTTTATTTGGGAGCAAATAGTAATTTAGCAATAGAATTTAATGGGTTAGTAAGTATAAAGGGTTAGCAGCAATGCTAACCCTTTTGCTTTTCGGTAACCCCTCATTCCACTCTAAAAAGAACAAAAAAAATCACTCAAAAAATATTTTGTTGCGACCCTGATTCAGCAATTTTATCCTGGTTTTCTCACCATAAAGAATTTTTTGATTCTAATTTCGACGGAAACAAATTTTCTGATTTTTACCAGCTGGAATTTTTATTTTTTTTCATTTCCGCCATTTCCTATTTTCTCATTTTCGCATTTTCAAATTTTACGAATTACATTTACAACATGAGCAAAACAAAGTCAGGATTTTTTTGTCAGCAATGTGGATACGAAAGTGCCAAATGGGTTGGAAAATGCCCAGGCTGTGAAAGCTGGAATACCTTTGTAGAAGAAGTAATTGTAAAGGGGAATGACAAGAAAGAAAATAATGAATGGAAGGAATATAACGGAATAGGGAAATTAAAAACCATTTCAATCAATGAAGTCAGCAGTGCCGAAGAAAAAAGAATCATTACCAATGATGCGGAAGTAAATCGTGTACTCGGTGGCGGTATCGTATTGGGCAGTATCGTATTGGTAGCCGGTGAGCCAGGCATCGGTAAGTCAACCCTCTTTTTACAAATCGGTTTACAACTTAAAGATGTAGTTACTTTATACATTAGTGGAGAAGAAAGTGAACAGCAAATCAAAATGCGCGCAGACAGAGTCGGTATCAAAAGCGATTCTTTTTATTTACTAACGGAAACCAATACCCAAACAATTTTTCAAGAAATAAAAAAATTAAAACCACAGCTGGTAATAGTAGATTCTATCCAAACTTTACAGTCGCCGTTTGTAGAGAGCGGGCCCGGAAGTGTAAGCCAGATAAGGGAATGCGCCGCAGAGCTGCAACGATTTGCCAAAGAAACCAACACCCCCGTTTTTTTAATCGGACATATTACCAAGGATGGAAATATTGCCGGCCCGAAAATTTTAGAACACATGGTAGACACCGTACTGCAGTTTGAAGGTGACCGTCATTATGCCTACCGAATTTTGAGGACACTTAAAAACAGATTTGGCTCTACAGCAGAATTGGGCATCTACGAAATGACCAGTGAAGGAATGCGTGCGGTGAGTAACCCCTCTGAAATTTTAATCACACAAAAGGAAGAACAATTAAGTGGCATTACCATCGCTGCTACCATCGAAGGAATGCGTCCACTATTGATAGAAGGACAAGCATTGGTAACGCAAAGCGTATATGGAACACCGCAACGAACCGTCAGCGGTTTTGACCTTCGCCGACTACAACTTTTATTAGCCGTACTTGAAAAAAGAGGGGGCTTTCATTTTGGTGTAAAAGATGTGTTTGTAAACATTGCAGGAGGCATAAAAGTAGAAGATCCCTCCATCGACTTGGCAATTGTTTGCGCCTTACTGAGCAGTTACGAAGACATTCCCGTCAACCAACATTTTTGTTTTGCAGGTGAAGTGGGACTAAGCGGAGAAATCAGGGCGGTCAATAGAATCGAACAAAGAATTGCAGAAGCAGAAAAATTGGGATTCGAAAAAATTATTGTCAGCAAGTACAATGCTAAATCACTCAACAAAATTAAATTTAATATCGAAGTTGTGCCCCTGGCCAAGGTAGAAGAATTGTACCAGTATTTATTTTAAAAAAAAGCATTTTTTGAACCGAAAAAACCGCCTATAAATAGGCCTTTTTTCGGTTGTACTAAAACCCATAGCGCACCCAATTATCCCCTATTGGAAGTTCCATATCAATAAAAATGATCCTTTTTTTTAATATATTGGGAGATGCCGACGCTCCAATCTATTATTTTTGACACCCTCCACCTTTTCTACCCTCATACCTGCTCAGGATGCGGATCGGATCTATTGAATGATGACCAGCTGCTCTGCTTACAATGTATCAACCATTTACCCCATACCAACTTTGCCCAACATGCCAATAACCCGATTGAAAAAATATTTTGGGGGAGAATTCCACTCGTAGCTGCTCACAGCGAATTTTATTTTGCTAAGGAGACCCTCATACAGCGGCTGATTCACCAATTAAAATACAAAGGCAACCAGGATATTGGCTACTTTTTAGGAGAACTGATGGCCAAAAGCCTATTGAACAGCAATCGATTCAAAAACATAGATTATCTAGTTCCGCTCCCCCTGTACCCAGAAAAAGAAAGAAAAAGGGGTTTCAACCAGGCTGCCGTAATATGTAACGGCATTTCAGCCAGCATGCACATCCCTGTAATGGTAGGTAATGTGATCCGACAGCGGTATACCGAAACCCAAACCAAAAAACACCGAAGAGAACGCTGGGAAAATGTAGCAGACAGCTTCCTAGTAAAAGACCCTGCAATACTTTGCAATAAAAATTTACTATTGGTAGATGATGTAATCACCACGGGAGCCACCTTGGAAGCTTGCGGACACTCCATTGCACAAACCGCCAACGTACAGCTAAGCCTTGCCACTTTGTCGATGGCAACCAAATAAGGATATTGTACGCTTTCTGTTGGGCCGCAATCCTTTGAGTCATTTCCCAAAGCATCCCATCCCCTTATTTTAAATAGCAGGATTTTTAGTTCCGAAAAAAAGAAGTACTTTCAAATTTTATAAACAAAAGCTTTTCTCAATCGTTACTACTTAAAATATACATCAACATGTTAAAATCACTACTCATCTCAGCTACACTTATTTCAGCTATGGCACTAACCAATGCTCCCTCTAACAACCATGAAGACCCTTTACCTCAAAAGGTTGCAGCCAAATCGATCTACGACTTTTCTGTGGAATCACTCGATGGAAAGAAAATCAATTTTGCATCCTTTAAAGGCAAAAAAATATTAATTGTCAATACTGCCTCCGAATGTGGCTATACACCACAATATGAACAATTGGAAACCCTTTACAAGAAATACAAAGACCGTTTGGTGATAGTTGGGTTTCCGGCAAACAATTTTGGCGGACAGGAACCAGGCAGCAACTCAGAAATCAAAGAATTCTGCAAAAAAAATTATGGAGTTAGTTTTCCAATGGCTGCCAAGATATCAGTTAAGGGAGATGATATTGCTCCTATTTACAAATGGCTATGCAATAAAAGCGAGAATGGCGTTTTGGATGCCGAAATAAAATGGAATTTTAATAAGTTTTTATTGGACGAAAACGGCAAGGTTATCGTGAAGTTTAATAGCAATACCACTCCTTTGAGTGAAGAATTGACCAGTAAACTGTAAGGCTACATAAATATTTTTGAAAGACATCCAGGGGTATAAAAAACTTTGGATGTCTTTTTTATTTTACTTTGTGCTGTGCAATTCGAAAAAGGTATAGGACAAAAGGAGATCAAAGAGCAATTGATACAAATGGTGCAGCATAACCGGCTGAGCCATGCTTTACTGTTTTTAGGCAAGGAAGGCTCCGGCGCGCTGGCGCTGGCACTAGCATTTGCCCAATATATTGTTTGTGAACAGGTAAATGGCAAAATAAAAAATAGCCCCGAGCCCTCTCTTTTTGGGGAGCCCGAGCCCGCTAGTCAACACCCCCCCCATTTCAATGACTCTTGTGGGGTATGCAGCGCCTGTGTGAAAGCCAGTCAGCTCATTCATCCCGATATCCACTTTTCATATCCGGTGATACCTCGAAAGTCGGGCGACAAGCCCATTAGCACAGATTATATCAACGAATGGAGAGGATTTATAGCTGCCCAACCCTATGGCAACGTGTACGACTGGCTCCAATTTATAGGAGCCGAAAACAAACAAGGCAATATCACTTCCGATGAATGCAATGATATTACCCGTAAAATCAGTTTAAAAAGTTTTGAAAGTGAATATAAAATTTTAATCATATGGATGCCGGAATACCTCACCAAAAACGGCAACAAATTATTAAAACTAATAGAAGAGCCGCCGCCCAACACGTTGTTTTTACTGGTGGCAGAAAATGAAGACCTTATTTTGCCAACCATTCTATCTAGAACCCAATTGGTAAAAATTCCCCTGCTATCCAATGTAGAAGTAGAATCCGCATTAGCCCAAAGATTGGGGGTGCCGATTGAAAAAGCACAACAGATTGCAGCCCTAAGTGAGGGAAACTACCGCGAAGCATTGCAACTGCTGGAACAAGCAGAGGACGACTGGCAGATTACCTTAAGGGAATGGCTGAACCTAATCTCCAAAAAAAATCTGGGCGGTCAGGTGAAATGGATAGAAGACATGAGTAAACAGGGCAGGGAAAAACAAAAGCAATTTCTCAAATATTTCACC
>JBIIVV010000264.1:0-4346 GCA_044339235.1 Ferruginibacter sp. | reverse complement strand
AGTTTTTTTCAAGATTACACCATAGCTGATGCTTTTCAAAAAGCGCATAGCTATTTCCGTGAACAAGCAAAAAAATATTGGCTAAGTAATGGTAAATACATGCAAGCGATGATTGCTTTGGCATTACACCGGTCCAATGAAGATGCTACAGCCAAGGCTATTATCGAGTCGCTAAAGCAGAATGCCATTGTAAATGAAGCAACGGGCATGTATTGGAAGGAATGGAATACCGGCGGCTATTTATGGCAACGGGCACCCATTGAAAGTCAGTCGATGATGATTGAGGCATTTACAGATATAGATCAAAAAAATGAAACGATCAATGAACTAAAAAGATGGTTGTTACAACAAAAACAAACCCAGCATTGGAGTTCAACCAAGGCAACTGCAGCAGCCTGTTATGCATTGCTAATGGATAATTCAAAAAATAAAAAGGCGACCGACCTGTTACCTTCTCAAAATAAAGAAGTAATGATTTCACTCGGTGGAAAAAAAATAGGCGGCATCCATTTATCTACTGCAATCAATGACTCAATGATGGATGCGGAAAAATTGGAATCGGAGGCCGGAACCGGCTATTTTAAAAAGCGCATTGAAGGAGAAAAAGTAAATCCTGCAATGGGCAATCTATCCATTACCATTCAATCGGCTGATGCCAAACTCCTCCCTTATGAAGGTTGGGGCGCATTGTACTGGCAATATTTTGAAGACCTCGATAAAATAACAACAGCTAGCACCCCCTTGCAATTAGCCAAACAGTTATTTGTTGAAAAAAACACAAGCCAGGGTCCAGTTTTAACCCCCATTACAGAAGGAGCTACCTTACAAGTGGGAGACAAAATAAAAGTCCGCATCGAAATAAAAGCAGATCGTGACATGGAATACCTGCAACTGAAAGACCTTCGGGCCGCTTGTATGGAACCGGTTCGGACCATCAGCGGCTACCAATTTCAAGGGGGGCTAGGTTATTATGAAAGCAATGCGGATGCCAGTACCCAGTTCTTTATTGACAGACTGCCCAGAGGAAGTTATATAATTGAATATCAACTATTAGTAACCCATTCCGGCAACTTTAGCAATGGCATTGCCAGTATTCAAAGTATGTATGCCCCAGCATTTGCAAGCCACAGTGAAGGCAGTAGAATGGTAGTAGAGAATAGGAAGGAGCTAGTACCTTAAAATACCCCCCAAAGGGTCATCTGCAACTTTGGAAATGGCTGGGATTGCGCATTTTTTACGGAAGCTGGCTATTATATTATAAAATTATTGACTGGGTAAAATGTATAACAAATATCAATTGACAAATGATCTAGAAAAGCCTTACCTTTGCAGCCCCGTAAACAAATGGGTACGGGGATTAATTAATTTTTTAAACTAAAATCAGGGAAATGAACAATTACGAATTGATGGTGATTTTTACCCCTGTGCTGTCTGAAGAGGAATATAAAGCCGCTCAGAGCAAGTTCGCAGCAATCGTTAAAGACAACGGCGGCGAAGTAGTGCACACCAATCCCTGGGGACTAAAATCACTGGCCTATCCTATTGCCAAGAAGACCACTGGTCTTTACTGGGTAATGGAGTATCAAGCGCCAACCAGCTTCAATGAAAAGTTGAAAACTCAACTTTTACGTGACGAATCAGTGATGCGTCACATGTATACTGTACTCGATAAATACGCCGTCGACTACAACAACAAAAAGAGAAGTGGCGGTAAATTTTCTCCTAACGAAAAAGCGGGGGCATAAACCATGGCAAAACCTAACGAGATAAAATATCTCACAGCAATCAAAGCTGAAAAGCGACCAAAGAAATATTGCCGCTTTAAAAAAATGGGTATTCATTATATTGATTATAAAGATGCCGATTTCTTGAAAAAATTCTTAAACGAACAAGGTAAATTATTACCTCGCCGTCTTTCTGGAAACTCATTGAAGTTTCAACGTAAAGTAAGCGAAGCAGTAAAAAAAGCCCGTCAAATGGCAATTCTACCTTACGTTACAGATCTTTTGAAATAATTTTTTTAACCACCCTAATTCCATTGTAGGATGAAAGTCTCGCCCCATTACCTGGGATCCGAGGATTGGGTAAAAATGCAACAACATGCAGGTAATATTAATACAAGACGTAAACAACCTCGGCGGCGCCAATGAACTGGTAACAGTTAAAAATGGTTATGGTCGCAATTTTTTGATTCCTTCTAAATTAGCTATCGAAGCTAGTCCGAGTAATCTTAAACAAAGAGAGGAAAAAGTAAAGCAACAAGTTAAGAAAGAGGCGAAACTATTAGCTGAAATTAACAGTGTAATCGCTACCTTAACCAATGGTGCGCTTAAAGTTGGTGCCAAAACCGGTACTACTGGCAAGATTTTTGGAAGTGTAACTTCAGTTCAGATTGCACGTGCAATTAAAGAACAAAAGGGATACGAAATTGATCGCCGTAGAATTAGCATCCTCGATGAGGTGAAGGAACTAGGTACTTTCAAGGCAAAAATCGACTTTGGCAACGGTAACGAGTGCGAAGTTGAGTTTGAAGTAACTGCAGAATAATAACATTTCAAGCGATATCTGAACCGCCCCGTTAAAATGGGGCGGTTTTTTTATGCCCATTCTCGGCTAGGAGATGACATCTTTTTCGAAAAAGATGTCATCTCTTCGAAAAAGATGTCATCTCCTAGCTGAAAACACCCCATATGATTTTTTTTTGAAATTCATTGTTTTTTTAAATAAATAGTTACATTTGTAATGCTTTAATGGTTTTAGTATTTCGTCGCTAGCTGATAGAACTCTTTTTAGATGTCCGTTTTCAGTTCATTGTACCCACTAAGTCATTAGGTTTTTTTTTAATTTTTAAAAGTTTTTACAATGAACATTTACGTAGGAAATCTAAGTTGGACAATGACCGACGAAGACTTAAGCAATCTTTTCACTCAATTTGGTACTGTTTCAAGTGCTAAAATTTTGAAAGACAAAATGAACGGCCGCAGCAAAGGATTTGGCTTTGTTGAAATGGAAGACGAAGAAGCTTCTAAAGCAGCTATCGCAGGTTTAAACGAAACCGAAGTACAAGGTCGCAAGTTAATCGTTAACGAATCTCAACCACGCCAAGAAGGTGAAGATGGATTCAAAAAACGTAGCTTTGGCGGCGGTGGCGGTGGCTACAAAAAAAGTGGCGGTAGCGGTGGTTACGGCGGCGGCGGCGGAAGAAGCGGCAGCGGTGGTAGCGGTGGTTACGGCGGAAGCGGTGGCAACAGAAGCGGCGGAAGCGGCGGTTATAATAGAGATTATTAATCAAGCATCTGCTAATAACAAAAATCCCCCGTTACAAACGGGGGATTTTTGTTATTATGTCTCATCCTGAAAAAGTTGACTGCAAAATCAATTTGTACACCAGCAACTGGCTTACTGCTACTCGAAATAATTCAGTACGCCGAATCCTTCTTTTAACAATAACTGGTCCTTTTGAAAAAGACGAAGATCAGACAATGCCATTTCTTCAATCAACATATCTAGCGTGTATTTTGGTTGCCAGCCTAGTTTGGTTTTGGATTTGGTAGGATCCCCAATCAATAACTCCACTTCGGTAGGACGGTAATAACGTGGATCGATTCGCATAATGACGGTTCCGGAGCTAAGATGTTCACCATAGTGGATACCCAACGCTTGAAGACGTACCTTATCCACCGATGCAATGGTTGCAGTTTCATCCTGAGAGGTGCCTGTAAAATCCAATTCAACCCCCAAGAAGGCAAAAGTTTTACGGATAAACTCCCTTACACGGGTGGTTACTCCTGTAGCAATCACAAAATCCTCCGATACATCCTGTTGCAATATCAGGTACATGGCTTCTACATAATCCTTTGCATGTCCCCAATCCCTTTGGGAATCTATATTACCCATAAACAAAGTCTCTTGCAGGCCCAACACAATCTTAGCCGCTGCACGGGTAATCTTTCGGGTTACAAATGTTTCTCCGCGCAAAGGAGATTCGTGGTTGAATAAAATCCCATTGGAGGCAAACATGCCATAGGCTTCCCGGTAATTGACCGTAATCCAATAAGCATACAATTTTGCGACCGCATAGGGAGAACGGGGGTAAAAAGGGGTTGTTTCTGACTGGGGAACTTCCTGCACCAACCCATATAATTCAGAAGTGGAAGCCTGGTAGATCTTTGTTTTTTTAGTCAATCCCAATAGCCTAACCGCCTCCAAAATCCGCAAGGTACCGGTACCATCTGCATTGGCGGTATATTCCGGCATTTCAAAACTTACTTGCACATGACTCATGGCAGCAAGGTTATAAATCTCATCGGGTTGGGTTTCCTGAATGATTCGGATTAAGTTGGTAC
>JBIIVV010000263.1:0-4351 GCA_044339235.1 Ferruginibacter sp. | reverse complement strand
ATTGGATTATAAACAAATATTTTTTCATCATTGGATTGTATAAATGCTTCATTAAAACATTTATTTTTATTTGAAATACATCAATAATCTTGTAAAATGATTACAACGATACATTCTACATCTTACCGAATTGAATTGAATGAAATATGTTTTGGACATGCACTTTCCAAAATAGAATCATAAGTTCTTTGAAACTTATTTTTCTTAGGAAATTGGATTTTTTAACAAAGCGCGAAATTGAATGTTTTTTTTTGATTAATAAAATAAATTTATCTATTAAAAAAATTTAGAAAACTGATCGTTAAATTTTGTTTAACTTAAAGTGTATTTTTAAAAATATAAATAAAACAGTTGTATAGCTTAGATAAAAATGGATCTATGAATTAAAATAATTAACCGCTGTTTTTGATTAACAATTACTATCAGAAAATCTCGCATCTTTTGTATTAACCTCACCCTCCTCTTTCAATTATTGACTCATACAATAATGAATCTAAATATTAAAGATTCAAGGGAAAGTTTTGGTGATTTTTTGAATTTTGTCCGCTTCGCAAAAGGGCATAAAAAAACCGAAACCACTTTTTAATGGGGTTTCGGATGGGGTAATCGAGGGGGCTCGAACCCCCGACCCTCAGAATCACAATCTGATGCTCTAACCAACTGAGCTACGACTACCGTTTTTTTATTGGATTGCAAAAATAGCAAAAAACAGTTCCTTAACAAAATTACATTCGAAATACTTATTAATTGTGTTTCTTTGTACTATAAAATTGATATGAATAGTACAGCAATAATCATGACCATACTGCTTTCAGCCTTCACCGGCTGGATTACCACCTGGCTAGCAATTAAAATGCTTTTTCATCCTAGAAACCCCATAAAGATTGCTGGTTTCACTATTCAGGGCATTTTTCCAAAAAATCAGCTGCTAATTGCACAAAAACTCGGTCAGGTGGTGAGTAAGGAACTACTTTCATTCAGCGAAATTGAGGCAAAAGTTACCAATCCAGCAAATTTGCAAAAATTGAGGCCAGATATTGAAGCGCATATTGACCATTTTCTTCGCAATAAATTAAAGGATGTATTTCCCATGCTTTCAATGCTAATAGGAGATAAAACAATTAACCAGCTTAAAGAGGCATTTTTACAAGAATTGGAGTCCCTATTCCCGGTTTTAATGAAAAACTACATGAATAAGATCCAAGAAGACCTGGATCTTGAAAAAATTGTTACAGAAAAAGTAGCCAACTTCTCCTCGGGCAAACTGGAGGATATCTTAAACCAAATCACCAAAAAAGAATTTAAATTCCTAGAAATCATCGGTGGTGTATTTGGACTCTTTATTGGAATTGCACAAGTATTGGTTGCATACCTTACCCAATAAGCCCCATTCCAAGGCAAATGGTTTGCCCAATTGGAAATTTTCATTTTTCTTAATTATTCATTCAATAGTTTATGCTATAGATGAACCTCACCCAACCTTTTCATCATTTAACATTTCATTTTCATCCTCAATTATCAATTTTCTCAATGCTATTCTACCGCTTATCAATTTTAAGGTAAATATGTTGAAATTAATAAGAGAACTTTGCAAATTCAACTCAACCAAAACTTACATTTTCAATGAAACTATTTACAAAACTGCTTTTTTCGATTTTTTTACTATTGTTAACGGTAAGCGTATATGCTCAATATCCCGGTGCAGCTGGAAGGATGGCAGGACAAAATATGAATGTGGGACATTTTTATGGCAAAATAATCGACTCTGCAACCAACAAGCCTATTGAGGCAGCCTCCATTCAGCTACTTCAAAATAAATTTGATTCTGTAAGCAAAAAAAGGAAAGATGTAATTGTTGCTGGTATGCTTACTACCAAAAAAGGTGAATTTAGCCTCGAAAACTTGGCAGTAATGGCATCCTATAAACTAGTAATTACCGCAATTGGCTATAAAAATTTTGAGCAAAAAGCAGCTTTTGTTTTAAATATGGCTGGAGCTAAACCAGGTGGCGACATGAGCAGCATGTTGAGCGCAGTGGATAAAGATCTTGGTAATATCAAATTGCAAACAGATGCACAACAACTAGAAGTGGTAACCGTAACTGCCGACAAACCATTGCTGACAATGGGGATCGACCGTAAAATTTTTAACGTGGAGAAGAATTTATCCAGCGTTGGCGGTACAGCAGTGGATGTAATGAAAAATGTACCCAGCGTTAGTGTTGATATTGATGGAAATGTCAGTCTAAGGAATTCACCACCACAAATATTTGTGGATGGCAGACCAACCACTATGACATTAGAACAAATACCTGCTGATGCAATCGCTACGGTAGAAATTATCACCAATCCATCTGCCAAATTTGATGCCTCTGGAGGCGGATCTGGTATATTAAATATCGTATTGAAAAAGAACCGAAAAGCTGGCTACAATGGAAGTGTTCGCACAAGCATCGATAGCCGTGGAAAACCAGGCTTTGGTGGCGATATTAATATAAAACAGCAGAAAATCAACTTTTTTGCCTCTACCCAGTCCGGATTTCGCAAAAGCATTTCCTCTGGCACCACCACTCGAACTGATTTCAACAACTTAACAACGGGCCATTTGTTCCAGCAGAATGCTCCTACTGGGTTAGGTTTTTTCGGCTTTGGCAGAATGGGGATCGATTATTTCATTGACAATCGGAATACCTTAAGTTTGGCCGGCAATTTGGTGGATGGACATTTTGATAACACCGATCAACTAAATATTAATAGGGATACCGTTTACAGTAACTATACCATTTCTGACTACGGCAACCGGAATACGAGCAGTAATTTTCACTTTAGAAACTATGGATCAACCCTGAGCTTCAAGCACAATTTTGCAAAAGCCAATAAGGAACTTACGGCCGATATGAATTTCAATTACAGTAAAAATGATAACAATAACGAAATTTCTACCCAATATTTTTATCCAACCACGAATCCAAAAACACCCCTTTTGCACCAAAGTGCTGTAGGAGGTGGCTCCAATAATTTTTATACCGCCCAAATAGACTACTCCAATCCAATTAATAGCACCACCAAAATAGAAACCGGTTCAAGAATTGCGATCAGAACATTCAATAGCTTTAATAACAATTTTCTAAAAGACCCCAATGGCAACAATATTTCCATTGCTTCCATGAACAATAGCTATGAATTTACAGACAGGGTATTGGCTGCATATGCCACTTTTTCGAAACAAATTAAAAAATTCAGTTACCAGCTTGGCTTGAGGGCAGAGAGTTCAAAATACGATGGAACGCTTATCAACAAGGGACAAAAATTTTCGAATGAATTCCCATTCAGCCTTTTTCCCAGCGCATTTGGAACCTATAAACTTACTGACAAGCAGGACCTTCAGTTAAATTACTCCAGAAAGATCAACCGACCCAATTTCTTCCAGTTGATTCCATTTATTGATTATTCCGATTCGCTCAATCTCAGCAAAGGAAATCCAAATTTGGTTCCTGAGTTTACGACCTTGTTGGAATTTTCTTACCAAAATCAATTGAGTAATGGGCATAATTTGCTTTCTACCATTTATTTTAAAAACACCAATGACCTAATAGCTAGGTATCAATATCCCGAAAAAAATCCGAATACTGCCGCTAAACCCGATACGGTTTTGCTTACCAGCTATGCCAATGCCTCTCGAAGCTATAGCTATGGATTAGAACTGACCTCCAAGGATAAAATAACCAAGGTTTGGGATATCACTAGTAACTTGAATCTATTCAATGTTGTACTAAAAGCGGGTAACCTTCCCGGTGGTGTTGACAATAACCAGTTGAGTTGGTTTTTTAAAATCAGCAACAACTTCAAATTACCCAACAATTATTCGATGCAGTTGAGCGGTGACTACCAGGCAAAAACATTGGTACAACCGGGTGGTGGAGCAGGAAGAGGAATGATGTTTGGTGGCGGAAACCTCCCTTCCGCACAAGGGTATATCAAACCTTTTTATGGTGTAGACATTTCGATTCGAAAGGATTTCTTAAAAAACAATACCGCTTCCCTAACGCTTCAGATGAGTGATGTTTTCCGTACCAGACTGAACAGTAATTACTCCCAGTCCATCTACTTCATTCAAGAGACTGAACGCCGCAGAGATCCCCAAGTAATGAGACTTAATTTCAGCTGGCGATTCGGCAAGTTTGATGTATCATTACTCAAGCGAAAGAACATGAAGGGTGAAATGGAAAGTGGACAACAAAGTATGCAAGGAGCAGGTCAATAGTAAATAAGTACAATACAATCTCCGCCCGTTAATAGTAACCCAAATTTACTATTAACGGGCATTTTTTTTCAAGGAACCCTTATTTACC
>JBIIVV010000073.1:0-14718 GCA_044339235.1 Ferruginibacter sp. | reverse complement strand
ATGAGTATGGGCCGGAATCTAGCAACAGCAGCTTCCATCACAGCAGTGGTTTTTTTGAGCCCCAGTAATTGTTTCTGATTGGCAAACTCTACAATTAGAATTCCATTTTTTGTAACTAATCCAACCAACATGATCATACCAATTTGAGAGAAGATATTTAAGGTTTGCCCGAAAATATGCAATGAAAGCAACGCACCTGCAATAGCTAAGGGCACTGTCAGCATGATAATTAAAGGGTCTACAAAACTTTCAAACTGTGCCGCTAGTACTAGAAAGATTAAAATCAATGCAAGCATAAAAGCGAAGCTCGTATTACTTCCGCTTTCAGCATAGTCTCTTGAAGCGCCGCTCAACGAAGTGGTAAAGGAGTCATCTAATATTTTTTTTGAAATCTCTTCCATTGCTTTGATACCATCTCCTATTGTTTTTCCTGGAGCAAGGCCTGCAGATATAATGGCAGATTTGTACCTGTTAAAGTGGTAAATGGTAGGGGGCGTACTTTGCTCCTCCATAGTAACTAGGTTATCCAAAGAGATGGATTTGCCGGAACTGCTTTTAACATAAATATTTTTTAAATCAGCTGGGTCATCTCTGTCTTGCCTGGCGACCTGGCCAATGACCTGATATTGTTTCCCCTGCCTGTCAAAATAACCCATCCTGCGGTTGCTTAATGCTAGCTGAAGTGATTCTGAAATATCTTGAATATTGACTCCCAAGCTACTGGCTTTTAACCGATCAATTAAAATGCGAAGTTCGGGTTTATTAAATTTCAAGTCCGCATCTACACCCTGAAAGATGGGGTTTTTATTTGCTTCATCCATAAATTTAGGAAGCATTTCTTTGATTTTATCAAAGTTGACATTTTGCATTACAAACTGAACCGGTAGTCCACCACGGCGGTTTACGGAAATCGTTTGCTCTTGAATTGCGAATACTTTACCTTCTGAAAAGGAAGCTGCATTTTTGTTAACCATGTTTACAATATCCTGTTGAGACCTTTTCCTATCTTTTGGATCGCTAAGTACTGATCGAACAAAACCTGAATTCACAGATCCAGACCCTGTAAATCCAGGGGCGACCATGCTCATCATGATTTTGTTTTCTGGAACTGAGTCGATGATAAACTGGGATATCTTTTCAACGTATTTATCCATGTAATCATAGGAGGTACCTTCGGGAGCACTCACTGCAAGTCGAAACTGGCTTCGATCTTCCATGGGTGCCAGTTCAGAGGGTATATCTTTTCCTATCCAATAAATAATTCCAAAGCAGGCGGTAATTAATATCACTGCAACCCATTTCCATCTCATAAAACGCTCTAGAGAAGAGCGGTACAAATTTTCCATCCCATTGAAAAAAGGCTCACTAAAATTATAAAAACGAGAGTGGGTATGTTTTTTTCTTGTAAGTTTAACGTTTAAAACTGGTGTAAGTGTTAGGGAAACAAAAGCAGAAATTAATACTGCACCTGCCACAACTACTCCAAATTCGCGAAATAGCCTTCCAACAAATCCCTGTAAAAATATAACTGGAAGAAAAACAATAGCCAGTGTAATCGAAGTGGCAATTACTGCAAAATAGATTTCCTTGGAGCCCTCTTTAGCTGCCTGCCATTTGCTCATGCCCCGCTCCATTTTTTTAAAAATATTTTCTGTTACCACGATCCCATCATCTACCACCAAACCGGTTGCTAGAACAATGGCCAGCAGCGTTAATACATTGATCGTAAAGCCAAATAAATACATGATAAAGAAGGCGCCAATCAGTGATACAGGAATGTCTATCAATGGACGCAGGGCAATAATCCAGTCTCTAAAAAACAGATAGATGATAAGGATTACCAAAATGATGGAAATCATTAGTGTCTCTTTTACCTCTGATATCGACCTTTTGATAAATTTGGTCTGGTCCAAAGCAATATCAATATTGAAATCAGCTGGGACATCTTTTTTGATTTGCTCATATCGTTTGTAAAATTCATCTGATATGGCAACATAATTGGATCCAGGTTGGGGAATAATTGCCAACGCTATCATTGGAACCCCATTGGCTTTTAGAACGGACTCCTCGTTTTCAGGACCAAGCACTGCTTCACCAACATCTTTCAATTTGATGTCAGTGCCATTGATGTTTTTTACTATGATATTATTAAATTCTTCTTCTGTATTAATTTTCCCAAAAGTCCTTACTGATAATTCAGTAGCATCTCCTGAAATTTTTCCGGAGGGTAGTTCTATATTTTGTTTTTGAATGGCAGTTTGAACATCACTAGCGGTTAGCCCGTAAGCGTTTAGCTTTGAAATGTCAAACCAGATACGCATTGAATATTTCTTTTCTCCCCAAATCTGAATACCACTAACGCCAGGTATGGTTTGAAGTCGCTCTAACAAATTATTGTTGGCGTATTCTGTCACTTCCAATTGGTTTTTGGAATTGCTTTTTACTGTCATTGAAATAATGGCGTCACTACTTGCGTCTGCTTTTGTTACCACCGGAGGTGCATCAAGATCAGAAGGCAAAGAGCGAACAGCCTGCGACACTTTATCTCTCACATCATTTGCGGCTGATTCTAGTTCATTTCCCAATTCAAACTCCACATTGATATTGCTGCTACCCTGGCTGCTGCTACTAGTAATGTTTTTAACTCCTGCAATGCCATTGATTGCTTTTTCTAATGGTTCAGTAATCTGCGATTCTATAATATCTGCATTAGCTCCAGGATAAGAAGTACGTACAGAAATATTAGGGGGGTCAATAGCTGGAAAATCCCGGACTCCCAAAAAATTGAACCCAATCACACCAAATAAAATGATGACGATACTGAGCACAACTGCCATTACAGGCCGGCGTAAACTTAATTCGGATATATTCACGGGAGTCTTTCTGTTTAGTTATTAATTATTTTATTAATCTTCACCTTACTACCTGGTTTGATCGCCAGCAATCCTGTAATGAGTACAGTATCGCCTGCCTTTAACCCTTCGATTATTTCCACTTGGGTAGTATTACGGAAGCCAGTGCTAACTGCTTCCATAGACGCTAATCCATTTCTTAATACGATCACTTCTTTACCTCTTGCCTTAGGAATAACAGCTTGAGTAGGGATCATCAGCGCAGCGTCATTTTTACCCAGCGGAATCTGTACTTTTATGAAACCACCTGCAATCATTGATGGGTCATTCTTTCCAACCATCGCTTTTACTTTTAGACTTCGCGTTTCTGCAGCAATTGTATTTTCTGTGGCAATAATTTTCGCTTCAAAAACTTGAGGATTATTTTCGGTGGTAAACTGAACCGTATTTCCACTTTTCATGGTGGAGCCATATTTTTCTGGTACGGTGAATTCCAATTTAAGTTGGCTCAATTTTCGTAAGCTGGTAATGATAGTTTGTGGTGAAACATAGGCGCCTTTAGTGATAGGCGTGATTCCCATTTTTCCGCTGAATGGCGCCCTCAAAGAGGTTTTAGAAATATCGGTGCGAATGATATTAATATCTGCCTTTATGTTGTTTACCGCCAATACATTTAAATCATATTCTTGCTGGCTTACCCCATTTATTTTCAATAATGCGGCAAAGCGTTCAGCAGTTTGTTGGGCAGTAGTCAATTGCACCAATAATTTCTGCAAATGTGCTTGCAAATCGGCATCATACAATTTCAATAATACAGCCCCCTGTGTTACGTTGCCGCCCTCCTTAAATAACACTTCCGTTACTCTCCCAGAAACTTCAGGGTGTAACTCTACTTCTTCAGCAGCAAGTAAACTTCCCGCTACCTCAATGTCCTGGGAAAGCACTTGTGGGGTAACAATATAAACATCTGCCTTTAATGCCTTAGGGGCAGCAGATTTCGGAGTACCTGATTTTTCTTTAACATCAGTGCAGCTAAAAACAAGTGCTGTCAAAAAAAAGCACCCAATATGGAAACTGAAATTCAATCTCATTTTATAGTTAGTTTTAAATATTTAAAAGTAAGTGAAAATAATTCATCGCAAAATTTAAAATGATGAGCGGGATTTTACAATCAAATTATGTTTAATACGGTTTGCCTGGTGAACCAATTCTTGTTTTTCTTTGCTTAAAATGGTAACATGGCCCATTTTGCGTCCTGGCCTAGTTTCTTTTTTTCCATAAATATGAACAAAAACATTTTCCAATTGAAGAATCTCCGCCAGCCCTTCATATACTGCATCACCGCTAAATCCTTCTGCACCTACCAGATTTACTATCGCCGCAGGTAAAATATGCGCTGTGCATCCCAGTGGATAGCCTAGCATTACCCTCCACAACATATCAAACTGAGAAGAATAGTTGGCTTCAATGGTATGATGTCCGCTGTTATGAACCCTTGGGGCCGTTTCATTTACATATACTTGGTCATCCAAGTCTATAAAAAGTTCCACTGCAAAAATTCCCGCAGTTTTCAATTCCTTTACCACCTTCATTGCAATAGCTTCTACCTTCCACATTGTTTTTTCTGGAAGGTCGGCAGGGCTAACTTGGTAGGCTAATAAATTGAGTTTTTGATCAAAAACCATGTCTACTGCAGGATATACAGCCATTTCACCCTTGTCATTGACTGCAACCATCAAGGCGATTTCTTTTTTAATAACCACCATTTTCTCCAACACAGCTGGATCATTGAAGCCTTTTTCAAAATCATCTTTTGTATGAATGATTTGCACCCCCTTTCCATCGTATCCACCTATTGCGAGTTTGTGAACGGCTGGTAAAAAATGTTCTAGTTCAAGTAGTTGATGGCTATTTTGAGTGATGATGAAATCACTGGTTGGAATTTCGAAGTCTTTATAAAATTGCTTTTGTAATATCTTATCTTTTATAATTCTTAATGCCGCAGGATTTGGGTAGATTTTCACCCCTTCCATTTGTAGTTTTTCGAGCGCCTCCACATTTACACTTTCTATTTCAATGGTAAGCACATCTAGCCCTTTGCCAAAATTGTATACATCATTAAAATTTGTTATATCTCCTTTGGTAAAATGGTGACATAGGTGTGCTGAAGGGCATTCGCCATCATTTTCCATCACAAAAGTTTCAACTGGGTAATTGGCTGCCGCTTGCAAAAGCATTCTTCCCAATTGACCTCCGCCCAGTATACCTGCCTTGGGTTGCGATGGTAATTCAGTGCCAGCCTGAGGTTTGGATTGGATGTCAATGGGGAGAGTGGAGTCGGAGGCCTTTTCCAAATCTTTAAATTTAGGATGTGATAAATGATCGAATTGCGAAAGTAACTGAAGCTTATGGAAATTCCCTTCGGAAACTGATTTTTTCTTTTCTTTTTGACAGGCTTTTTTTAATTTGCCTTGTGACGGTAATTATACACATTAATACAAGCAAATATCAATATATTAATAAGAGGCAGTATTTGAACGCGCAGGCATTTACACTAACGTTAAAAAAAACCTTTTATCAACCCAAATTTCAATAAAAATCTTACTTTTACGTTGTATTGGGTTTAATTCCAATTTTTATAAATATGAATATCCTGCGACTATTTTCTTTATTGATATGTTTCCTTTTATGCATCCCAGCTACGGTACTATATTCACAGACCTCTTTTATCAATTACGCTAAATTCTCTAGCAAACAAGTAGATTTGTTTTCAAAAACAGAAGACTCTCTCAAAAAGCAGTTTGAAGAAAAGAAGCTACAGTGGCCACCGCAACAAATATACTTGCGTAGTTTTAAGTATGATCGGCAGTTGGAAGTGTGGGTTAAAGAAGACGCTCAATCTAAATTTAAACTATTCAAAGCATACAAAATTTGTATGCAAAGTGGTACGATGGGTCCCAAACGAATGGAAGGCGATTATCAGGTACCGGAAGGTTTTTATTATATCAATGAATTTAACCCGAGCAGCAACTATCATTTGGCATTGGGTTTAAATTACCCCAATGCTTCAGATAAAATGCTGAGTGATTCTTACCGCCCAGGCAATAGCATTTATATTCATGGGAGTTGTGTATCGACTGGTTGTATTCCCATCAGCGATTTTCCCATTGAAGAATTGTATATCCTTGCCTCACAAGTAAAGGAACTGGGACAGGATTTTATTCCGGTGCATGTATTTCCTGTAAAGTATAATGTAAAAAAATCGGTGGAATACCTAGCATTGGCAACCAAGGATAATAAATCCTTGCAGCTTTTTTCGGGAACATTACAATCCGCTTTTGATTATTTTGAAACAAGAAAACAATTGCCTGTGATTCTGGTCAATAAGCAGGGGCAATATATTGTCAATTAATCGTCCCCGTTAGTTGAAAGCGCCTTCAGTAGCACCTGAATGGTTTGCTTTGTTTTTTGACTTAGCAGTTGCTCCCTACCCTCTGTTAATTGTTGAATGATCGCCTCATTGTAATGTCGAATCGTTAGCAAGGAACAATCTTTTTCTACCTGAACATCGAACAATTCACTTGCTGCAAGTGCCAGCTTTTCAATTTTTTCGGGATGGTCATCCATACAGCAAAGAAGGCTGATGGCTCCATTTTGTGAGAGGTTGGGCCGGATTTTGTTTTCTTGCAAAAGGGTATGCAGTTTGGCTACCAGGTCATCTTCCACAAAGGAAAAATCGCGCGAACTAACCTGCATCAATACCTGCTTGTCTTTTACCACTATAATCGGGGGTAGCTGATGTGTCGGTTGGTTGCTAATAATAGTACCTGGTAAATCGGGATGTAAAAAACATTTCACGAGCAGTGGAATCGCCTTGTTTTGAAGCGGCTTAATGGTTTTTGGATGGATTACCTGTGCGCCATAGTAGGCCATCTCAATTACCTCCAAATAACTAAGTGCATCAATAATTTGCGCAGCTGGAAATAGTTTGGGGTCAGCATTCATCACTCCTTCCACATCTTTCCAAATGGTTTGACTTTCTGCATTCAGCATGTTAGCAAAAATGGCAGCGCTGTAATCACTGCCTTCTCTGCCAAGTGTAGTGCTTTCATTTTCATCCGTAGCGCCGATAAAACCTTGGGTGATTATGATATCAGTATTTTCGAACAAAGGCGAAATCATTTCTGTAACCTTTTGCTGAGTGAAATCCCAGTCGATATTGGCTTCCCTGAAATTATCATCCGTTCTTAGGATGTCTCTAACATCCAACCACTGGTTCTTACAATTGGCGGTGTTGAGGTATTCACTGATAATGGCGGTGCTCAGCAGTTCACCACTACAAACAATCTGGTCGTAATAATAATCATAATCCCTTACCGGTTTATCATGGAGCAGCCATTCCACTTCCGTGAAAATATTGGACAGTTCATTGATTGGCTGCTTGGTTAATTGCAAAGCCAGTTCGAGGTGCATTTCTTTTATTTTATAAAACAAGGCTAGGGCTTCTGCTTGATTGCCTGAATAAAATGCAGTGGCCACTTTTTCAAGCTCATTGGTCACCTTGCCCATAGCTGAAAATACAATCATCAGTTTTTCACCCTTATATCGTTGAACGATACTGGCAACATGCTGAATCCTTTCGATGCTATTAATGCTAGCCCCGCCAAATTTAAAAATCTTCATGGGTGATAAATATTTTAATGCCTTAAGTGGATGAATGCTTTTTTTTTCTTTTATAGCTTTGCAAAGCTAAATTCTAAAATTGGCAATCTGAAATTAAGTCTAGGTGTCATTGCCTTTTGAGGTGCAAGTAATTGAATAGTGGAAAATTTTTGCCAATTAAATAAAAAATGCTGGAATAATAGTGGGTAGCCTCTTTTTGCGAGAACTGGTAGGGAGATTTAAAAATAAAAAATGCCCAATGCAGATCATTTAACGATTTAATACATTTGAATTGTTACTGCTTTCATTACTTTTACACAATAATAACCGGGGCAACTTTCACTTTGGAGGTAATTGAGCAAAGGGCGAATGTATAGCGTATAAAATCAAATTAAGGACCTTGAGGCATGAAAAAGACAATCATTTCAGTAAAAAATTTAAAAAAAAATTACGGAATTTTTGAAGCAGTAAAGGGCATCTCATTTGATGTGCTGGAAGGAGAGATATTCGGATTATTGGGCCCAAATGGTGCTGGAAAATCTACTACCCTTGAAATCATGGAAACGCTTCGCCAAAAAACCAGCGGGGAGGTGATAGTAGATGGAATGGATCTTGATAAGGAACCCAATAAAATCAAAAAAATAATCGGGGTTCAATTACAGACTTCAGGGTTTTATCCTGGTCTGAATTTACTAGAATTGATTGAATTGTTTGCAGGATTGTATAACCAACCAGTTGACCCTTTGGGGTTATTGGAGTTGGTGAACCTTACTGACAAAGCAAAGAGTAAATACAAGCAGTTGAGTGGCGGACAAAAGCAACGATTTTCAATTGCCACTACGCTGATCAACCAACCTAAAATTGTTTTCTTGGATGAACCCACTACCGGCCTTGATCCGCAGGCTCGCAGAAATTTATGGGACTTGATAAAAGATATTCGTGAAAAAGGAACAACGGTAATTATTACCACCCATTACATGGATGAAGCAGAGCAATTATGTGATCGAATTGCTATTTTGGATGAGGGTAAAATCATTGCATTGGCTTCGCCTGATAAAATGATTGACGACTTGGTAGCGTCGGGATTTGAAAAACCCAAATTGGTAAAATCCGCTAATCTGGAGGATGTTTTTATCAGCCTTACCGGTAAAGAAATGAGAGCCGAATAATTTTAACCATTTATAAACAATCAAAACAAAGCGATGAAGCATTTTTTTTTAGCAGTTAGTGTATCAATGATGGCATTTGTAGCCGTTCAAGCACAGACAAAACCAAAGTTGAAAGTTGTCAATCCGGCAGCAGTAAAAATCGCCAAGCCGGTGGTAGGGATTTTAAAAAATTTAGAGGATTCTTTCAGTTATGCCTTGGGGCTAAATATTGCTAATAATTTGTATCAGCAGGGTATTGATAAGATTAGTACTGCAGCCATGCAAAGGGCAATGGACGATGTGTTTTCCAAGAAGCCATTTTTGATGAATGAACAGCAGTCTAATAGCTGTATTCAGCAAAAAATACAGGGAAGTATGTCTAAAAAAAATGAGTTGGTAAAATCTCAGGGAAATGCATTTTTGGCTGCTAACAAAAAGAAACCAGGTGTTGTAAGTTTGCCAGATGGATTGCAATATGAAGTTATTAAAAAGGGCGATGCTAGTTCTTCTATGCCGGCTTTGCAGGATACGGTAGTGGCACATTACGCAGGCACTTTAATCAATGGAAAAAAGTTTGACAACTCCTATGATAGGGGGGAACCACTTACCATCCCAGTTGCGGGTGTTATCAGGGGATGGACAGAGATTTTGCAACTGATGCATATCGGCGACAAATGGAAAGTGTTTATTCCAAGTGAGCTTGGCTACGGCGAAAGGGGTGCAGGTGCAGATATACCCGGTGGGGCAGTGTTGATTTTTGAAATGGAACTTTTGGCCATTAAACCAGCTATTGCAAAGTAGCCCAACAATAATAACATTATGGAAGATCTAAGTTTCCCAATTGGAAAATATGTGCCACAACCCTTTTCTCAAGATCAGCTGAAGGAAAGATTAATTACGATATTATTTTTGCCCTCGCAACTTGAAAATTCAATTCTGAACCTAGATGAGTACCAACTCGAAACTCCCTATCGGCCAGGTGGGTGGACAGTGAAGCAATTGGTACACCATGTGGCAGACAGTCATATGAACGCATTCATCCGATTTAAACTTGGTCTTACAGAAGACAATCCTACCATTAAGCCTTATAACCAGGACGCTTGGGCGAACTTGAATGACAGTAAAATAGTTCCGACTAATGTTTCAATTACTTTGTTGCATGCCTTGCATGCAAGATGGGGTGCCTTGTTGAACGGTATAACATCGGAAGCATTGGAGCGGACGGTCTTTCATCCTGAGCAAAATAAAGAAATTACACTTTGGCATTTACTGGGGATTTATGCTTGGCATAGTAAACACCATGTGGCACACATCACTGCCCTTAAAGAAAGGATGCAGTGGTAATTTATGTTGGCAGAGATGGATTGGGTGGAATATTTATTTCAGCCAATCCATCTCTGCATCATTAAAATAAATAGTATGAACTGGAAAAAATTATCTTCTGAATATATTTCCAAGCACCCTTATTTTACCGCCAGAAAAGATGTTTGTCAAATGCCGGGAGGGAAAATTGTGGAAGCGTATTATGTGGTAGAATTACCCGCCACCGTTTGTGCATTGGCGATTACTGAAGAAGGCAATGTGCTGATGGAAAAGCAATACCGCCATCCGATGGAGCAGACTATTATAGAATTGCCTGGGGGCTTTGTAGATAATGGCGAGGAGCCTTCCAGAGCGATTGAGAGAGAGTTGTTGGAAGAAACTGGCTATGCGTTTTCTTCTATCCAATATGTAGGAAAAGTATCGGCCAACCCAGGTTTATTGTCTGGGTATACATATTTATACCTCGCCCAAGGCGGTAAAAAAGTAGCTACGCAAAGTTTGGATGCCAATGAAGAAATTGAACTGCTGCAAGTTCCTTTGGAAGAGGTGAGGGCAATGCTTTCGAACAATGAAATTGTGCAAGCACTGCATGTAAGTTGCTTATTATATGCCTTTCAAAAACTCGATGCCGAAAATTTACATGTTTAAAAAAGGCTGGTTCAAAAGAGGGCGATCATTTATTGAATAGCAGAATTGATTATTGCTTGTTTTGTAAAAACGCAATCAATTTATCCATTGCTTTTTTTCGATGACTGCAGGCGCTTTTTTGTTCGGGGTTCATTTCTGCAAAACTGAGTGGGGATCCTGCGGGTACAAAAATAGGATCATATCCGAAACCTTTTTCACCCCGTTGTTCTAATAGTATTTCTCCTTCGCAAATTCCCTCAAATTGGAATTCTTGCCCATCTAGTATCAGTGAAATGACGGTTCTAAATCTGGCATCCCGTTGGCTGGTGTTGCCCATCAACTGTAAAACTTTTTCAATATTTGCCTTGAAGGATCTATCCTCTCCTGCAAATCGAGCGCTTTTTACACCAGGAGCACCATTGAGTATCGATATTTCTAAACCAGTATCCTCACTAAAACAATTTTTTCCGGTAAGGGTATGAATGGTAGCCGATTTTTCTGAAGCATTGGCTTCGAGGCTGTCATGGGGTTCGGGAATGTCGATATCGATGCCTGCTTCTTGTAAAGTAATAATTGAAAATTGGTTTCCCAAAACCAGTCTTACCTCCTCCACTTTATGCTGGTTGTTGGTAGCGAAAATAAGCGTCTCCATGAAATTAGATGTTGAATATTTGTTGAAGGCAGATCCAAAGCTTAGTCTTTTCCGCTTTATTGTCGTGAAAATCGGACAATTGCGGTGCCGTCAAATAGACTTGGTTATTAAATTGTTGAATTTGATAGGGAGGAAAATTGACAGGCAATTCAATTTGCTCGGGTTGAATACCGAATAGCAATAGTTTTTCGGATTGCAATTCATCTGTAACCGTTTTGTAGGTAACCGAAGCATTCTTTTTGATATTCAGTATGGCAACATCCTCCATCGTTAGGTTACAGGCTGATAATATTCCTAGCAAAAAATTTAATTGATCATCTGGCAGGTACAAAGTTTCATCACTTTGAACTATAATTAGCACCCGCTTTCGGTTGTTACCGAGCGTTAAAAACTGTTTTGCTACTGATTTATCTTCTAGTTGGGGGGCATTTTTTAAGTCAATTATGCAATGGGTGAAAAGTTGCTGTAAAACTAGCGGAGGAAGTTGAATTGAATCTAAACTCATAAAACGGCATTTTACTCTGTATTTTATTTTGTTACTTTGTAGTAAAATTAAGGATTATGGAAGCAGCAGCAGCGTTTAATATTACCAGGGTTGAAAAAAGCAAATTAGCCGGCATTAGTTTGGAAAATGTGCCATTTGGGAAATATTTTACCGACCATATGCTCGAAGTGGACTATGAAAATGGTCATTGGAAAACACCGCAGATTGTACCTTATCAATCCTTACAATTGGCTCCCTCATTGGCTGCCATACATTATGGGCAATCCATTTTTGAAGGGATCAAAGCATACAAGGACCAAGCGGGGAATCCGCAGGTCTTTAGGCCGCAAGACAATTTTAGGCGCTTCAATATTTCTGCTGCAAGAATGCAAATGCCTGCAGTACCAGCAGCCATATTTATAGAAGGAATGCGTTTATTGATTGACATCGAACGCAACTGGATTCCTGAAGCAGCTAACCATGCTTTGTATATCCGCCCTTTTATGTTTGCTACGGATGAAGCAATAGGAGTAAAGCCAAGCGATAAATATAAGTTTCTTATTATCCTCAGTCCAACAGGGCCCTATTATGCTGCTCCTATGCGGATTTACGTGGAAGAAAAATATGTTCGGGCGGTGGAAGGCGGATTTGGATTTGCCAAGGCTGCGGGCAATTACGCAGGATCCTTGCTTGCGTCTACTGAAGCAAATAATAAGGGGTACGACCAGGTGTTGTGGATGGATGCTTTTGAACATAAGTATGTACAGGAATGTGGCACGATGAATGTATTTTTCATAATCGGAAATATTGCGATAACGCCTGGATTAGAATCGGGAACTATTTTAGATGGTGTTACCAGAGATAGTACCATTGTATTGTTGAAGGAAATGGGTTACCAGGTAGAGGAACGCTCATTGAGTATCGATGAGATAATGGCAGCCTTTAAAGAAGGTGTTTTAAACGAAATATTCGGAACAGGGACTGCTGCAACGATTTCATTAATCAAGGAATTAAAGTATAGGGATTTTGTAATGACATTTGATGTTGACACTTGGACCATCGCTCCAGAAGTAAAACGTAGGATGGATGCCATTAAATATGGGTTGGAGCCAGATACGCATGGTTGGATTTTTAAAATTTAATTAGAATTTGTCTATAAAAAAAGAGCATCTAGGATGCTCTTTTTTTATGCTGTTTATTTTAAAATTGAACTGAATAATCTGTTTGAGGGGAGGGAAGCGCTAAATTTCTCCCAGTCTTTTTAGTTCCCAAAAGCACTTTGCAGTGGCGTTGATATCAACAGCGGCATTATGCGCTTCTTCAAAGCCGGTATTAAAAAGTTGGTAGTGCAGCTCGGAAAGCTTGGGCCATTTGTATCCATAAGGGCCTTCGATGGCACAAAAATTTGTACTGCGTTGCATGGTACAAATTTTCTTTTTGGAGGCGATGCTATCGGGCATTAGGTTTCTTAGAAATTCGGCGCCCATTATTTTTTCATCAAAATTCATATTATGGGCTACCAATTGTTCAGCTTGGTCAATGAGTGTTTGAAAATCATGTAATATAGCCTCAACTGCAGTGCCCTCTCGGTTCGCCTTTTCGGTGGTAATGCCATGTATAGCGGAGGCTTCTGAGGGGATTAAAAACCCATTGGGTTGGACGATGAAGTCACCCCCGGAAATTTGATTCCCTTGATTGTCATACAATAGATAAGCTAGCTGAACGAGCCTTGGCCAGTTATGCAGGTCGGTAACAGGAGCTTTCCAGTTTCTGGGTAACCCAGTTGTCTCGGTGTCGAAAAATAGGTACATGGTGCGTATTTAAAGTGGATGATTAAAATTGGACAGGGGATTTTGTAAAAATAAAGTATAATTCACATTGTTTTTTGGCCAATATTTGAGCTCGAATGCTTGGATGGCAAGTTGATACTTTTAGTAAATGGACTTTATGTTGAAAAGGAGGGCATTTCAGAGCAGTAAGGGGAACTTATTTCAATGATTGTGCTATCAGGCCATCATTTTTAGTTAAAAAACGATCTATAAATCTGCAACAAAGTTTTGCTCAATTTGCACCATTAATTTAAAAAACAAGGGTAATTGCACCAAAGGGCCTAATAAAAAAGGTCCTAGATTTATTGCCAAATGGCAGATTTTAGGTGTATTTTACCTCAATATTTAGAAACTAAAAAAAAACTAATTATTAATTTTCTTTTTTTAAATGAGAATTACTACCTTTGCCGTCCAAAAAATAAAGGGTTAAAAATGCCTACAATACAACAGTTAGTTAGAAAAGGAAGAGAAATAATTAGAGCCAAAAGCAAATCAAGAGCTTTAGATGCTTGTCCACAGCGTCGTGGTGTTTGTACAAGGGTGTATACAACTACCCCTAAGAAACCAAACTCAGCGTTGCGTAAAGTAGCCAAGGTTCGTTTGACCAATAAAATTGAGGTTATCGCCTACATTCCGGGTGAAGGACACAATTTACAGGAGCACTCTATCGTATTGATCCGTGGTGGCAGGGTAAAAGATTTACCTGGTGTACGTTATCACATCGTTCGTGGTAGTCTGGATACTGCAGGGGTTAAAGACCGTAAGCAGAGCCGTAGTAAATACGGAACTAAGAAAGTTAAGGCAAAAAAATAATTTAATATATCAAGTTTCAAGTTTATCGTAGATCGATAATAAATAAACAACAATGCGTAAGACACAACCAAAAAAAATACCATTAGCACCTGATCCTAAGTTTAACGACAGGTTAGTTACTCGGTTTGTAAACAATTTAATGTGGGCCGGTAAAAAAAGCGGTGCTTTTATTATTTTTTATGATGCGTTGGACAAAGTAGCTAAAATAACTGGCGAAAGCGGTTACGAGGTATGGAAGAAGGCATTGGGTAACATTACTCCAGGTGTGGAAGTTCGCAGTCGCCGTATTGGTGGTGCTACTTTTCAAATTCCAGCTGAAGTACGTACT
>JBIIVV010000262.1:0-4366 GCA_044339235.1 Ferruginibacter sp. | reverse complement strand
TTAGTAGGCGTAAGAATTCCTTTTTTTATGCGCCTAAACCAGCGGCGTTTTGTTTCCTCTGTTTCTCCGTCTTCCCCTGCCAGATTTGCGTCAAAATCTTCTTCTTTGATCATATAATTGGCCGAACAAAAAACGATACATCAAAATGTTGTAAAGTTTTTTGTTTCTTTTTAATGAAAATAACAAAAAAATTCATTCCTCTTACACGCTTTCGAAATTTGAAAGTGTATTGAAGCAATATTCATAGTTCAAAATAAATCAAATTTTTGTATTTGCATCCACCTAATTTTTTCTTTCGAAAAATGCTTATGCATTTCTATTAATGCAATTAAGGTCATCAAATGCAATTTCTAATCTTTTACTGAAGCTTTCTTCTCCTTTGCGAAGCCAAACCCTTGGGTCGTAATACTTTTTGTTGGGCTTATCAGCGCCCTCAGGATTGCCTAACTGGCCTTGAAGGTAAGCTTCATTCTTTTTGTAGTTTTCCAATATTCCTTCCCAGAAAGCCCATTGAAGATCAGTGTCAATATTCATTTTAATGGCACCGTAGCCGATCGCCTCCCGAATTTGATTTTGTGGTGACCCACTGCCACCATGGAAAACAAAAAATACCGGTTTTGGACCTGTACCCAATTCTTTTTCAATAAACACCTGGCTATTGTGCAATATTTCTGGCCTTAATTCAACATTCCCCGATTTATATACGCCATGTACATTTCCAAATGCTGCTGCTACAGTGAACATGCGTCCTATCTTGCTTAATTCAGTATAGGAGTAGGCCACGTGCTGCGGTTGTGTGTACAGCTTGTCATTTTCGATATCTGTATTATCCACACCATCTTCTTCGCCACCTGTTACGCCCAATTCAATTTCGATACTCATTCCCAACGGCGCCATTCTTTTATAAAATTCTACAGATGTGTGTATATTTTCTTCAATTGGTTCTTCACTCAAATCAAGCATATGAGAACTGAAAAGTGGTTGACCTTTTTCTTTATAGAATTGCTCTCCAGCATCGATCAATCCGCTGATCCAAGGAAGCCATTTCTTAGCTGCATGGTCAGTGTGTAATACAACAGGAACACCATAATATTTAGCTACATTGTGAACGTGCAATGCACCAGAGATACCACCAGAGATGTTGGCTTGTAATTTATCATTGGGCATCCCTTTGCCGGCAATGAACTGAGCACCACCATTGCTAAACTGTATAATTACGGGAGAATTGACCTTAGCAGCGGATTCTAAAACTGCATTAATAGTATCCGATCCAATGCAGTTAACTGCAGGCAATGCAAATTGGTTATCTTTTGCATCATTGTAAAGTGCTTCTAATTCTGCTCCGTGTAATACACCGGCTTTGTATTTACTCATAATTGTTTATTTTTTGCGAAATTAAGTGAATTTGGCTTTTTTTGAAATGTTATTTAATAAAATCGGGTCAATTGAATCCAATTGATCGTGTTAACAGTGGCGATAGAACATTGCAATTTTGTTAGATAGATTGTCTACAATCAACTCCTTTACCTGAAATAGCGCTTCAAAAAATGTATTGTTTGTCCGATTTAATCAGGGGCCCATAAGTATATCTACATTTAGTTATATGTAAATTAATTGCTATATTTTAGTGGGATAACTAAATTGGCTGATTGGAATTTGTGTTGAGTTGAGGTTAAATCTACCTGCAACAAATGGGATCGAAATCTTGCAATTCTCCCAAAAACTATTTTTAGTGTAATGTTATGCGTTAGTAAGCGGAAAAGTGGGGACGGGTAATTTATTTTGAAAGGCTTTGAATAATATCATACTTGGTAACCACATGAAACATGCCGGTTTCATCTTTACTAAGCACTGCACCATTTTCCTTGTTAATAAAACTACTCAATCGTTCAACAGGGCAGTCAAAAGCCACTTCGGGATAGGCTTTTTCCATAACGGATTCCACCATTTGAGTTTTAATGCCGGCATTATTAAGAATTTCATTAAATAATCCGCCAGCTGAAATGGCGCCTACATTTTGGCCTTCCCATATTACCGGTATGTTTTCAATATCATATTTTTTCATCAGTTCTATTGCGTCGGCTACGGATTGCTTTGGGCTGAGGGTAATCAGTCGTTGGGTACCTCTTCCATTAATCAGGTCTTTAAAGGTTTTCATTTCTAAAAAGCCTCTTTCCAACATCCATTCATCATTGTATATTTTTCCTACATAACGGCTACCATGATCATGAAAAATAAGGACTACCAGATCTCCTTTTTTTAATTGGCTTTTCATTTGTAGTAAGCCCTGCAAACAGCTACCTGCACTATATCCGCAAAAAAGACCTTCCTCCTTGGCAATGCGTCTAGCCATGATTGCTCCATCTTTGTCGGTCACCTTCGTAAATTCATCTATCACGCTCATGTCGTAATTGGCAGGAACAAAATCTTCGCCAAAACCTTCGCTAATGTAGGGATACACTTCTTTTTGATCCAGTTCGCCCGTATCGAAATATTTTTTTAATAGCGACCCATAACTATCGATGGCCCATACTTTGATAGCGGGGTTTTTCTCTTTGAGATATTTACCCGTGCCAACAATAGTGCCCCCCGTGCCAGTGGCAACTACTAAATGCGTGACCTTACCTTCTGTTTGCTCCCAAATTTCTGGACCAGTTTGTTCATAGTGGGTAAGCCGGTTGGCAAGATTGTCATATTGGTTAACATACCAACTATTGGGGACTTCAGCAGCCAATCTTTTACTTACAGAATAATAGCTTCTAGGATCTTCAGGCTCTACATTGGTTGGACATATAATGACTTCTGCACCCACTGCTTTAAGAATATCTGCCTTTTCTTTGGATTGCTTTTCGGTGGTGGTGAAAATGCATTTATACCCTTTTACACATGCTGCCAAAGCTAATCCCATGCCGGTATTTCCACTAGTTCCTTCAATAATGGTGCCGCCGGGTTGTATCTTTCCCTCTTGCTCTGCAACTTCCAGCATCTTGAGTGCCATTCGATCTTTAATGCTATTACCGGGATTAAAATATTCAACCTTAGCGAGTACCGTGCAGGGAAGCTCTTTGGTGATTTTATTGAGTTGTATCAATGGCGTATTGCCAATGGTTTCTAATATATTTTTGAGCCACATAGAAGGGTAGTTTTGACAAAGTTAATGAAAGGGTCATTCCATATTATTAATAATTATTATGGGATAATTGTATTATAGGCGATAGCCAAGTACCATTCAATAGTAGAAATTCAATAAAATTCGATTCGGCCGGTCATTTGAATCCGCATTATTTTGACAATACCTCAATTGCCTTCACAACAGCACTGTCCTCTTTATTCATGATTTCATAAAACCCTTCATTGTGCCATATCTGCCTAGCAAGCGAAGCTTTGATTCTTGTTACCATCTCTTTTTTATCCGACGAGTTGATATTTGTTAATTCAATGGAATCTTTTTTAGCAAGATTTTGAAACTGTTTCCAATCGGCTTCGGTGAATGAAAACTGGGTTCCAAAGGCTGCAATGCTGGAATGGCTTGTTAAAAGTGTTTTGTTTTGCAAATAATACTGGTAAGTGAAGTCGCCAATAGTGCCTTTCATGTATATTTTGGAAAGATTGGTAGAAAATAAGGCGGTATCCATCGCAATGAAAATATCTGGAGTGATTCCGCCACCTCCAAATACTTTTTTACCTTTTTGGGTGGTAAAAAGTTGGGTGCTGTCATTTTTAAGCGAATCAGCACTGGACACTTCTCCATCATGAAACCTTTTGTTGATTTCCTCATAATAAGCCCTTTCCCCATTTTTGTACGACCGTTGTATGCTTCTACCAATAGGGGTATAGTATCTAGCTACTGTAAGCCTCAGTGCACTACCATCATTGAGGTCATATTGCTCCTGCACTAGGCCTTTTCCAAAACTACGTCGCCCAATAATGGTGGCCCTATCCCAGTCCTGAAGAGCACCCATCAATACTTCACTTGCGCTTGCAGAACCTTCATCTGCCAACACTACCAGGGCTCCATTTTCAAATAGGCCTTCCCGCTGGCAGCGGTATTCTTTTTTTGGGATATGTTTTCCCTCGGTATAGGTAATTAATTTATTGCCTGATAAAAATTCATCCGCAATGGCGGTGGCCTCATCCAAAACTCCTCCACCATTGCCTCTCAAGTCTAGAATTAATTTTTTAAGTCCTTGTTTTTGTAAGCCTTCTAAAGACTTCATAAACTCTCGGTAAGTAACCTGTGAAAATTTGTTGAGCTTAATATAACCTATGCCGTTTTCAATGATATAGCTCGCATCCACACTACTGATAGGGATAATTCCCCGAACGATCGAAAACTGCTGCAATTTGCCCTGTCTTACGAGGGTTA
>JBIIVV010000072.1:0-14744 GCA_044339235.1 Ferruginibacter sp. | reverse complement strand
TATCATGAAAAAACAAATCAGGTCTTTTATATCCAGCAAATCTTTTGGCAAATACGATGGTACATACTTTTTCATCATAGATTTTTCCACATTGATCCGCCACCACTTCAAATAGATGCTTTTTCCCCTTTTGCTTTTTTTTCAGTAATGCTTCATCATCATTTTTTGTCAATGCCTGGTACATTGCTTCATCATGCCAGAACATGAAATTTTGAGCATTTGTAATTGATATTATTTTGCAAATATTTTCATTTCTTGACCAGATTTTACTAAGCGTTTGTAGATGCATTTTAGAAACCCCATTCGCTTTTTTTGATAACAAAAGTGCTGTTAAAGTATGATTCAATTCGTCGTCGATCGATTCGGTAATTGCCTTAATTTCTGTGAGAGGGATATCACAAAAAAAACCCATCTTTTCTAGTAAGCTTAAACTTGTTTTCTGGTTCCCTGACTCCTCTGGAGTGTGATTGGTGAAGACCAATTTCTTTTTAACATCAGCAGAATTTTTGTATTTTTTGTATAAATAAAAGGCAAGTGGCAAAGCATGTGACTCATTTAAATGATAAATATCTGGCTCCCAGTTTATAGCCTCCAGTAACTTAACTCCGCCTTCACCTAGCAATATGGCAGCTGCGATTCTTGTTTCCGGATTTGCATCATACAACTTATCAGATATAGTTTTGGCTAGATAATCATTTTCCGGCAAATCTGTAGTAAGCAAAAAAAGTGGAGCGGTATTGAAAATCTCAGGTGGCAAATAAAAGGCTGTAACCCATACATCATGCCCTGACACTTTAATAGTGAATTTTAAATTGGTAGGTACTAGAAACCCATAATATTTTTCTTCAAACAATACATCCATTGTTTGATCTTGTTTCCGAACTTGGTCGTAATATCCATACTTCCATAATATTCCTACCCCAATGAAATTTTGTCTTAATTCAAATGCACTTCTTAAATGGGATCCTGCTAGAAAACCTAGACCACCAGCATAGATTTTTAAGGGCTGGCTTATCCCATATTCCATACAAAAATAGGCTACCCTTTTTTGAAAGGAAGGATTAATTGAATAAGGTGGGGTGAATGTAAATTCCATTAGCTTAATTTAGTTACTATTTTTATTTAAAATATCAAATACTTGAAATTTTCCTTATTGACTTATCAGTGTAAATTTTATAAATACAACTACCGCTTTCGTGCCAAATGATTTGACAACATTACATTGATACAGGAATCATTGAATTCTTGCAATAATTTTTTTTTGTTTTCATCTGATTTATTCAATTCGTTATCTATATCATTTAATTCAGCAACTTTTCTTGTTACCACCTTCCTGTCTTTTCTTAAAACACCCTCGTTTTCTTCATTTTTCTTATCCCTAAATTCTAATTCATTTTTATTAACTGAAGTCCTTAGGTCTTTATCCTTTTTATATAAATAAGATTTGGGTCTTTTGGTCGATCCAACCATTTTTAATTTCGAATTGCCTTTTTCTTTAATTAGTACTGTTTGATCCGGCTTCGTTTCCATTGTATTAATTTTTATTGCATTTATTTAAATAATTGCATCCGCTGTAATTTTTCTACTGTTGATTCTATATTCAAATGTTTTTCAGTCCGATTACCTAATATATTTTCAAGATCTTCCTTAAAAATCACCTCTTTTTTCAGAAGGAGTTCTGCTACAGATTTCAAAGAAATTTTATTTTGTTGTAATAATTTTATTGTGCGTTGGTAGGCTTCGCTAACCAATTTTCTTACTTCGTCGTCTATCAATTTGCCAGTTTCTTCGCTATATGGTTTTTGAATACCCATGTCTCGCTGTCCGGAAGAATCATAAAAACTGATATTTCCAATAATTTTATTGAAACCATAATACACTACCATCATATATGCCTCTCTAGTAACTTTTTCTAAGTCATCGAGTGCACCTGAAGAGACTTCGCCGAAGATGATTTCTTCAGCTGCCCTTCCACCAAGTGTGGCGCATATTTGCTCTGTAAACATTGATTCGCTTCGTAATTGTTTTTCTTCTGGTAAGTACCAGGCTGATCCCAATGATTTTCCACGAGGTATGATGGAAACTTTAATGAGTGGGTCTACTTTTTTTAGCAACCAACTTACTACCGCATGGCCCGCTTCATGATAAGCTATTATTTTTTTTTCTTCAGGTGAAATGATTTTACTTTTCTTTTCAAGTCCAGCTACAGTTCTGTCAATAGCATCTAAAAAATCCTGTTTATCAACGAATTTCTTTTTTTTTCTTGCTGCTATGAGTGCCGATTCGTTGCAAATATTTGCGATGTCTGCCCCGGAAAATCCAGGAGTTTGAGAAGCTAGGAAATCGGTATCTAAACTACCATCTAAAACAAGGGGACGAATATGCACTTTAAAAATTGCTTCCCGCTCTTTCATATTGGGAAGTTCGAGATAGATATGTCTGTCAAATCTTCCAGGGCGAAGTAAAGCTGGGTCTAACATATCTGCACGATTGGTAGCTGCCAATACAATCACTCCACTATTAGTACCAAAGCCATCCATTTCAGTTAATAATTGATTGAGGGTACTTTCTCTTTCATCATTGGCCCCACTAAGAAATGCTCCTTTTCCCCTAGACCTTCCAATGGCGTCTATTTCATCAATAAAAATGATACAAGGTGCTTTTTCTTTTGCTTTATTGAATAAATCCCTGACCCGCGAAGCCCCTACTCCTACAAACATTTCTACAAATTCAGAACCAGAGATGGAAAAAAAAGGTACTTGGGCTTCACCGGCAACTGCTTTGGCTAGCAGTGTCTTACCAGTACCCGGTGGCCCCACTAGGATGACACCTTTTGGTATTTTAGCACCCAACTTTGTAAATGTTTCCGGATTTTTTAAAAAATCAACAATTTCCCTTACCTCCATTTCGGCTTCTTCTAAGCCTGCAACATCTTCAAAATTGATTTCAGATTTCTGTTTTTCAACTAATGTAGCGGTTGATTTTCCAAAATTGAAAATATTGGATCCACCAGAACCCATTCCCATGCCCCCAGATTTTTTTATTAAAAAATTCCAAAGTATGAGTAGAAAAAAAATTGGCAATAGCCAACTAACTATGTTCCAAAAAAAGTTTGTTCTTTTTACATAACTAAGTTCCGTTTTATCTTTGATCGCCAATTCATCTTCGGCTTGACTGAGCTTTCTTTCAAATGATTCAACTGAGCCGATGGTAATAAAATAGTGAGGACCTAAATTGACACCATTTCCTATAGCTGGTTTAAAAACATCTTTAAAGTAAGAAGTTTTTTCAAACTCTTTTTTTATATAAATCTCCGCCTTTTCATTATTTACTATTACTATTTTTTCAACTGCTTTTTTATTTAATATTTCATTTTTAAATTTTTGCCAGCTAATTTCTTTATCCGAAAATGAATTATTTAACAAGGAAGGTAGAAACAGTATGAACATTATTACAATATAAATCCACCAAAAACTGAATCGCTTACTAGACAGATTGTTGTTTTTATCGTCATTGTTGTTTACTATATCAGCCATTTATTAAAGTTTACAAACATTAAGTTTTAGTTGAATGACCAGTATCAGTTATAGCACTGATTATTTACATTGCAATCAAATAAATGGTTAAATACATTTGTGCAAGTTGACACATGGGATTTATCCTGGGGTCAGCTAGCATTCAGTAGAAAATAGTGTCAATAAAATGACACAAAAACTACTTTGTCACGGAACTGGATAATTCCAGTTCCGTTTTTTAATCCATAAACATTTCGGGTGAATTAAAATATTTTTAAAGGCCTTTGTTTGATTCGAAGGTTATTTAGTAAATTTTAGTATTTAATACAATAAATGGAATCAAAAATGAAAAAATATATTACCCTATTATTTTTGGGCAGTTTTTATCTACTGGGTTGCCGTGGCCAGCAAAGTAAATTTGCTGGAAATATTGAAAATGAAAGTGCATTCATATTTGAGGAAAAACAGCAACAATCACTTAAAAATGAACATGCTCAAACACTAAGTGCAGCGGTAAGCGGTTTTAATTTTAGGTATGCTGCAAAAAAAGCTACCCCAGGAGTAGTACATATTAAATCATTAGTAGCGGTTAAGTCATCAAGGGAGATGCCTGATTTTTTTAAAGATTTTTTTGACCAAGATTTTTTGCGTCGCTATTTTCCCTCTCAAGATAATACGCCTCAGTACCAAATGGGAAGCGCTTCAGGAGTTATTATAAGTGAGGATGGATATATAGCAACTAACAACCATGTGATTGATGGGGTTGATAGTATCGAAGTGGTGTTACATGATCAGCGAAGTTATAAGGCTACCATTATTGGAAAAGATCCAGCTACCGATTTAGCCTTACTTAAAATTGATGAAAACAAATTATCCTTTATTGAGTTTGGGAATTCAGACTCAGTAGAAGTTGGTGACATGGTGTTGGCAGTAGGCAATCCATTTAATTTAGCATCCACCGTTACCGCTGGTATTGTGAGTGCTAAAGCAAGGAATATCAATATTCTTACAGATAAAGCGGCTGTAGAATCATACATTCAAACAGATGCAGCCGTTAACCGTGGTAATAGCGGAGGGGCCCTAGTAGACATCAATGGGAAATTAATAGGCATCAATGCAGCTATTTCAACTCCTACAGGGGTTTATGCAGGTTATTCATTTGCCATACCGGTTGAAATAGTCAAGAAGACTATGGATGATCTTTTAAAACATGGAAAGGTGATGCGTGGATATCTTGGAATAATGATCAGTGAAATGAATAGTGCAAAAGCTAAAATGCTTGGAATTAATAATACTACCGGTGTAATCGTGGATAGTCTATTGCAAAATGGTGCAGCTATTCTAGCTGGAATTCAGCGCAAGGATGTAATCATTAAAATTGACAACCATTTGGTGGAAACAGCTCCCCAATTACGTGAAATTATTGCCCGTCAGCGACCAGGTGAAAAACTAGCTATTACAGTAATTAGAGGGGGGAAAGAAAAAATAATTTCAGTTACTTTACTTGCCGAGAAAATAGCAATAACTGCAATTAGGGCAGGCAATGAACTTTTAAAAAATTTGGGAATAGAAGTAGAGAATCTTTCAGCAAAAGACAAAAAAGAATTCAAAATAACAGGGGGTGCCAAAATAATCGATATAACAGATGGAAAAATATCATTTTATACCGATATTAAGAAAGGATTTATTGTTACCAAGGTAAATGGTAAGGTGATTAATAATACAGATGAGTTCATTAAGCAATTACAGGACAAAACAGGTGGGGTATTACTGGAGGGTTTATACCCTGGACTATCTAGAGTATATTATTATGCATTCGGATTGTAGCAATCTATGAATAAAACAAAATAAATTCATTGTATAAACAATTTCAATTATTTGATTTCAGGTCATTTGGAGAATAATAAAAAATTTTATGAAGTATTAATAACAACTATCACAGATGGATTAAATCAATACTACATACATTACAAAAAACTAGATTAATCTATTGAATGGGAATTATGAATACACGCTTGTATTTGTGAACCCAATAGTATATAAAAAAACAAGGCAGATCTATTAAAACCTGCCTTGAAACCAACTGATAACAGTTTATAGTCTTTTACAACTTTTATTCTGCTCCAGTCTATTCAATTCGGTAATCGTCCTTGTTTAGTTAGCAATTTCTATTCTGCCTTACGGTCAAACAGTTTACTGCCTTTTAAACAGTTATCTCTGTCTTCCTTCTTCACCGACCTAACCCGAATTGTATTAAAGTAAAGATAACAAGCACAACCCCTTTAGATCAATGATAGCCATCAGGGAAACAAATGTTAGTAATCATTGTGAAAATTTATAATTATACCAGATAAAGATTTAACCATAGTTAATAGTTAATATTCAATACCTCGTAATTAAGGCAATCTGCTGGTAATCTTTCAAAAGTTGATTGTCTGTAAAAAAAACTTGCCCACCCATTTTTAACACCATTTCCATAATATCATCTACGGCATCTGAAACAATTTTGTACGGCTTACTAGTAGGTCTTTCATGAAATTGGTAACCATCGTCAGTAATAAAACCGGATTTTCGGAAATCTTTTTCAACCAATAATTTAAATGCCTTACCCTCTTTAGTGGCTTGCCATACATTTTGAATGCCGCTTACAACCAAATGCCCCCCTAATTTTTCATCCAATTCCTTAATTAGTAGCGCTCGTTGATGTTGCAAATGCTCAAACATAACAGGCCAAATAATATCAGTTAGTTGTTTTTGATTTAAATAATCATAATTTCCATCTATTGTAAGTACTAAATTTGTAGAGTGGGCAGAAACCTTTTGAAACCATGCGATATCTTTTTCTACACCCAGTAATATAATTGGTAAAGTTGTAACATATTGATTCAATAGTTTATCTGCTTTATGACAAAATTGCTGAAATCGAATTTCCTGCAGACTGCTCTTTTCTTTTTCAAAATTCCGAACAGTTGTATGACCTGTAAAAGGAGTTCCCCTACTTGGTGGATTGTACTCATATTCTTCTTCATATGACAACGGAAAGCTTTCATCAATTATTTCTTCCAATTCATCCAATAAGCCCTTAAAAAGACGAATTTGATTTTTAGAAAGTAATATTACCAGGTAAGGTACTGAAAAATTGTCTTTATACAGTAAATCACGAATTTCAAAACTATCACCTACCATTACCTTTTCTTCAACCGGAAATGGAAACTGTACAGCAAGTTTAATATCAGATGAAATATAAATTCCAAGACCATCGGAATTATGAGAGAAGTCAATTGTATCATAAATCTCATCTATCGCCTCCATTAGTATTTGAATATTGGAAACAGTGTACTTATATTGTAATAATTGCTTGGCAGCGGTGATTGAATTTTTTAATTTCAAATTATCTACTCTTCTCTCTGGAGATAATCGGTGAGTAGGTAAAATAATCGAAACACAAACAGTTCCTTTGCTTTTTTGAAGAGATTGTAATTGGTTATGTATTACATATTCAGTATTCATATACTTATTTTTAATTGTTGACAGAAACTAAAATAATTACAACAATCTAAAAATAAAATGAGTTGCCCTTGGGCGCAATGATTGAATTCAATTAATGGCATGATTTCAGTCACATTTTTATTTTTATACCAAAATGCAGAAAAGATGAAATGAAAAATCAAATAAAAAGTTAAAAAAAGGAGAAAAAAAATAAAATGCCTAATAATAGAAGTAAAAGAAAATGAAGCTTCAGATGGATAATGGAAGATTCAGATAATCAATTTGTAAAAAATGAAGATTTTATTAAATAAAATAAAAATAAATTGACTAAGGTCACTTGTTTAACTAATAGCCGTCATTGAAGAGTATAAACCCCATTAATATATTTGACATATGCATACAATATTTCATTTTATACCAGTAAATATTTGACATGGAAACAATACTACTAAAAGATGCATTAACTGTAATCGAAGAAAGAAAAAGTGTTAGAAACTACACTGGTGAAAAGGTAAGTAAGGAAGATGTAGAGAAAATACTGCATGCTGCAATGGCAGCACCGGCAGCAATTCATATGCTACCATGGAAGTTTATTGTAGTTACCAATAAAGCAAAGTTAGAAAAGTTAGCAGCCGGTTTACCCTTTGCTAAAATGATTTCAAAGGCTGGAACTTGTATTGTAGTATGTGCATTCCCAGATGAAGCTGCTTTGAGCAATGACATAGTTGCAATAATAGACTGCACCTGCGCAAGCCAAAATATACTGTTAGCTGCAGAAGCACTTGGTTTAGGTGCGGTTTGGACAGCAGTATATCCCAATCAAGAATCAATCGATTTTGTAAGAAAAGAATTAAATATTCCACCTTATGTAATCCCGCTAAATATCATTCCGATCGGTTATCCAACAGGAGAAGATAAACATAAAAAAAAGTATGATCCAAAAAATATTCACTGGGAAAAATGGTAACTATTCAAAATCGGGTATATGCATATTGAAATAAACGACCATACGACTATTCGTTCAATACAGAAGATATTTTCAAATTTTTATCCATATTTGAAAATTATTTTTTTGAAAAAGCCAAAGGCTAAAAACAATTTTTCGGATGAATCTAATTTAATTTTTGAAGGAAAAACAATTGGCGAAGTAAAACATACCCATTTGTCAAGCGTAATAGAAATATTGCCATTATCGAAACTTTCTGATATAGAAGATGAATTTTACAAGCGTCTTGGATTGTCTGTTCAGATTTTAGTAAATCAAAAAAATAAATGGGAGCAAACAACCGGTATGAATCATTTTACAATAAAAGAATTGAATGAATTAGGAAGAAATTCTTTTGATGAGTATATACTTTCTGAACCTGATTCAGAATATAGCGATGAAAACTAAATGTCTAAAAAATTATTATTTAATAAGTAAGAAATATATTACAATTTTTCAAGTGAATTCTATTTACAACTTTTCAAATCAAGTATTTAATAATAAATTTAAATAAACATGCCTACCAATATTGCCGAGTATTATATATCCGAATTGTTAGATTGGAATAATGCAATCATTTTTTACAATGAAGAAATGGAAGAAATTGAACAAAAATTGGAAGAGGTTATCAACAGGAATTCAATAGTTGGAATTGCAGATAAAGTGGAACTGCAGCAAACCTTAATCAATGAGGTATCAGATAAATTTTACAAGTTGCAAAATGAAATTCAAGAGCAAAGTGGCACATTGCAATCTGAAGGCAAATTGAAAGATGATGCACTTATATCAAATGATTACGAATTACAACAATTTGAAATTCGACAAAAAATGAATAAAGTTGAAAAAGAGTATATTGATAAAAAACTCAATTGTTATAATTTTTTATCTACAACGTTAAAGAAATAGATTTACACCCAATAAAATTAATTTTAGCTCTATTGTTATTATTAGAAAATTTCCTTTTGTGAATTAATATAAAAAAATAAAAAAATGAAAACAGATATTTTTTGCCAGAGTTGTAGCATGCCACTTAATCAACCGTCATTATTTGGAACTGAAAAAGATGGCTCCAAAAATGTATTATACTGTAGCTATTGTTATCAAAATGGCGCTTTCACCAGTAATATTACACTAGAGGGGATGAAGAGTCTAGTGAGGGATAAGATGCGTCAAATGAAAATGGATGAGTCATTTATTAATAAAACAATTGCCATTTTGCCCAATCTAAAAAGGTGGAAAAGTGAAACTGTTCCAATTTGAAATCTTAATGAATCAAGTTAGATTTTATTGAAAATTAACCAAATTTTTAGTATTAATGATTGTCCTGCTTTATAAATTTCATTTTTTTCTATACTTTTTAGGTTTATCTAATCCCCCTCCTTTTAAATAACTAGATGGGGTCATATTTTTTCCTGATGGTTATCATATATTCTGTTATGTGATGCCCTTACATTTAAACATTATTACGAGTTACTAGTAAAACTATTTTTATGACAATAGAATTTCAAACAACTTTTGGAAAGGTTTCTGAAAAAATTATAAACGAAATAAGGAATGAAATAATCAATCTTTCCCACTTTTCAAAAAACATTAGTAGGGCTGAAGTATTACTGAAAGAAGATAAAACCATTATACCTGCAGAAAATAAAATATGTGAGATTCGACTTACAGTTTATGGTGATAATTTATTTGCCCATGCCCGTACTGAAAATTTTAAAGATTCTGCCAAAGATGCTTTAAAAGATTTAAAAAGAATGGTTAAGCAGCAGATTAAAAAAAATAAAGAACCCTTAGATGAAGTGATTAGTTCAGTTAAAGTATAAGCTATAAATACATACAATTATGAGTAAACTATTTGAAGGAAAGGTAGCGCTGGTAACAGGTGGAAGTTTTGGTATCGGGCGTTCTACTGCTGTTGCTTTCGCGAAACAAGGCGCTTCGGTTGTTGTGGTAGATTACATCAAAGACAATGAAACCATTCAACTTATAAATTCACTCGATGCCGAGTCATTATTTATACAATGTGATGTTTCCAATGCAGCACAAGTAAGTAGTATGGTTGATCAGCTCATAGCCCGTTTTGGTAGATTGGATTACGCTTTTAACAATGCTGGAATTGAGGGCCTTACAGGCAAAACCCATGAGTGTACAGAGGATAATTGGGATAAAACAGTTGGTATCAATCTTAAAGGAATATGGCTTAGTATGAAAAATGAAATACCTCATATGATAAATCAAAAGAAAGGGGTTATTATCAATTGTTCTTCTGTAGCGGGCTTGGGTGGTTATGCTGGTTTACCATCTTATGCCGCATCTAAGCATGGTGTAGTCGGTTTAACTAAATCTGCAGCTCTTGAATATGCTGCACAAGGCATTCGAGTGAATGCAATTTGTCCAGGCGTCATTCATACGCCCATGATAGATCGAATTACTGGTAAAGATAAGTCAGTTGAAAAACAATATGCTGCCATGGAACCAATTGGAAGAATGGGTAACCCTGAGGAAGTTGCTGAAACAGTTGTATGGCTCTGTTCTGATGCCGCCTCATTTATTACAGGAATAGCAATGCCAGTTGATGGAGGATACACCGCCGGATAAGATAATTTAACTTTTTTAAATAATACAGTCCCAATATTTAATAGAATTGGGACTGTATTGTATTTTATAATATATAAGACGAATTGTATTCTATTCTTCAAAAGCAAACTCTGGAGCTTCAATTTCCAATTTACTTTCAACATTGGTTATACCAGGTGCATTCCAAACAGCAGTTTCTGCATCTTCTTTTTCTGCCATTGATCTTACCTTTCCTCTAAGGGTAACTCTTCCGCCCAATACTTCCGCTCTGATTTTTGCAGCATCAATGGTGGCACTCCTATGGAAAGCAGAGTTGATCTTAAGCTGGATATCCGAGGTGGTGATTTTTGGCTTTACAATAATTGCATTGATGACTGATCGAACACCAGTTAAATTTTCAATCGCAACTTTTGCATTGTTTCTTTGGTACTCCCATTCTACTTCTCCCTCAAGTCGCACGTTGCCGTTTTCAACTTTCACTTTAATTTTTTCTTCTTGAACAGCAGTATGCCATCGTAGTGCATTCAAAATTGCTTCAGCTATTTCTGTGTCGGATTTCTTATAGGCAGGAGAAACGCCAATTTGAATTTCTTCAGCAATTGCCTTTACACCTGAAATTTTTTTAGCAGCATTTTCTGCTGTTAGTTTCTTCGAGTAAGAGTCAACTTGACCCGAGAGGGTGACAATTCCATTTTTAACAGCTACCCCTATTTCGGAAGCATTTAAAAAAGGTTCCCACTTTAACTGCTCCATCACATCTTTTTGAATTTGAATATCAGTTTTCATTTTTTACAATTTAATTGTTACTTAATTTAATTATCACTATTTAATTATAACTTAAAGTAACATATTATTTTATCAGTCTTCAATGAGTCAAATCAATAATGTTATTGATTCTAATCAGTAAGTTTTTATTATTATAGATGTCTAAAAATATTACTGACTTAGATTTAATAGTTTTTAAAGCGAACAGGATGTTAAAACAGTTCATTATTAACACTATCATGTTCATTTTACTATTTCCATATCATTTATTTTATCTAACAATTCATTCACTTCTTCGTCACTTACTTGTTCAAAATCTTCATAAAACTCCCCTACTCCATGAAATATCTCCGGAATCAGTAACGCTACAATTTCATCTACCTCTTTGGAGAGTTTATAAAAAGCTATTTTAGAAGCTACCGGCACAGCAATCACCATTTTTTTAGGATTGCTTTTTTTTAAAAGATTTACAGTGCCCATTAGCGTATTACCTGTCGCTACCCCATCATCTACAATGATGATAGTTTTACCCTCTAACTGTATAGGCGATTTTCCTTTCATGAATTTTCGACTCATTTCATTGAGTCGACTTCTAATACTCACTAATTCTTCTTCTATGTATTGAGTTGTGACATTTTCGTGAGGGACTATAAAATAATCATACAAACTCGCTGCTCCTATTGCATACTCCTTATTGCCGGGATGGCCAATTTTTTTGGTGAGCACCAATTCTAAAGGCATATTAAATTCTTTTGCCAGTTCAAAAGCAACTGGCACACCTCCACGTGGAATAGCCAATATCACTCCTGGTTCATTTTTATATTTTTTCAATTTAACTGCCAGTTGCCTTCCCGCATCTAATCTGTCTCTAAACATATTTTTAAATTATTATAAAATACTCTGTCGCTGTAAATATTGTCTTTCAATTTTTTATTAACACTTACTACTTCTACAAAAAATTAATACAGATTAGCATTTTACTTAAATCAACCTTTTACTGATGATAATTATTTTAAAATTTGCTCAAAGCGAATATTTAAAATAATTCTACTTCAATGCAATTGCGACTATTCAAACTTCAACCGATGTTAAATAGTTTTCAAACCAGTTTGCTGCCAATACTGAAACAATTTCCATTTTTCCTGACTCTTCAAAAAGATGGGTAGCCCCTTCAATAACTGTTAATTTTTTTTCACATTTTAGTTGAGCAAATGCATCTTTATTTAATTGTATCACTTCCGGATCTAAGCTTCCAACAATTAATAATGTAGGTGATTTTACTTTGGACAAGTCCTCTCTTGCAAGGTCTGGTCTACCCCCACGAGAAACTACAGCCCCAATTTCATGCATATTGGCTGCAGCCTTTAAAGCGGATGCAGCCCCTGTACTAGCGCCAAAATATCCGATTACACAATCTTTTGCATTTGGCAAAACTTCCAACCATCTCGTTGCAGTTACCAACCTATCGGTAAGTAGATTGATATCAAATCTATTGCGGTAATAGATATCCTCAGCTTCGGTCAATAAGTCAAATAAAAGGGTGCCGATATTTTTTAAATGAAGGCCCTTTGCAACCTGTTTATTTCGCATACTAAACCTGCTGCTTCCGCTGCCATGTGAAAATATTACAATTGATTTTGCACCTGCTGGAATTACTAGTTCACCTCGAAGACTAATTTTTCCGGCTGGAATACTTACTTCTTTTTGATAATCATCCATGTTAAACTACTATTCGTGAAGGCTAATAGGTGCCTTTGCTTTAATATTAATTTCAAACTCGGCTAATTGCGATAATCGATCATTGATTTGCTTTTCACTAACTTCCGCTTCGTGAAATAACGACGCTTGTTTTTCTTTGTTTAACGCCAACGCAAATGCTGCTGCTGTTCCATAAGTGCTTATTTTAAAATGGTTAATTGTTTGGATACAAGATAATAGACAAGCGTCTCTAATTTCTGCATCCGTACAATTTGATAATTTCTCATCGACCTCTTTTATAAAAGCCTCCATTACATGGTTAGTGAGCGCCATTGAATTGATTTTTTCCTCCTTAAATATCTCTTCCAATTTTTGTAAATGATCTAGTATATAATCATAATACTTCTGCAACACTGTTTTAAGTTTTAATGACCCTGCATTACTGATCCAATTTGGTAATCGATTTTTTAATTGAATTTCCGAACTAGTGAATTTTCGAGTATCGAAATTTAATAAATTATTCAAATTGGTTATTGACTCATTGTTATTTTTTTCCATGTGTTTATATTTTTATTTTATAAATTTAACTAACTAGTGGTGCTTTTAAAATGAGCTTCATCATCGAATATCCTGACATTTCTCAGCAAGGTTTTTGCCTTCAATTTAAAACTGATAACAATCATTTAACAGGTTGATTAGTAGCATTTTTTTGATGATCGGAATTTCGTTTGTTTGATCTTTACAATCGTTTATTGAATCATTATTTTCTTTGTAATAATTTATAATGGTTGTTTTTGTACTATTTAATATTTCCATTAAATTTTATTTATGCGGCATTATTTTACTAAAGAAGCTATTTTAGATGAGCCGGAAGTAGTTAGTGCCATTAAACAATGGGGCTATCCGCTTCAAAGCAAGGCAGACCTTCAGCCCCTTTTTGATAAAATTGCAGATGCTCGTATTGTAATGCTGGGAGAAGCAAGTCATGGTACGCATGAATATTACACTTGGAGGAGCTATATTTCTAAAAGATTAATTGAAGAAAAGGGATTTAATTTCATTGCTGTTGAAGGAGATTGGCCCGACTGTTATCGATTGAACCGATATATAAAGGGGCTCGATAAGGATCCCAAAAGCGCTTTTAATGTACTACACGCTTTTAACCGCTGGCCTACCTGGATGTGGGCAAATTGGGAAATAGTTGCATTGTCGGATTGGATCCAAACACATAACAATTTACTTCCTTCCAATAAGAAAGTTGGATTTTACGGATTGGATGTATATAGTCTTTGGGAAAGCATGGACAGCATCCGTCAATATTTAAAAAAGACCGATCCTGCTGCGCTAATGGTTGCAGAAGAAGCTTTTCGTTGTTTTGAACCCTATCGAAAGGAAGAAGGCAGTTCTTACGCTCGTGCATCACAATTTGTACCCGAATTGTGTCAAACTGAAGTGGTTCATCTACTGAAAGCCATTCAGCAAAAATTACCTACTTATAACTCAGACCATGAAAATGTTTTCAGTGCTGAACAAAATGCTTTGATTGCCGTAAATGCAGAAAGATACTACCGTGAAATGATAAAAGGGGGACCGCATAGTTGGAATATTCGGGATCGTCACATGTCCGATACCCTTGATAGATTACTGACTTTGCACGGCAATCAATCAAAAGTAATTGTGTGGGCACATAATTCGCATATCGGTGATGCAAGGGC
>JBIIVV010000071.1:0-14814 GCA_044339235.1 Ferruginibacter sp. | reverse complement strand
GGCAAAACCCCACATTTAGGGTTAATATTGGCAGATATTATTTTATCGCAGGTACTGCCTGGAGATCCATCTGTCCAGGCCATAAATAAATTGGTTATTTTAACTATATCTCCACAGCTATAAGTAATATTTTGAAAGTTGATTGTGTTAATACTATTTCTTTTTACGGGTCCGTCACAACCTTTAATCGGGGTGGTAGACTTTAAGGTGCCAGTAACACCATCATAGATTTCTAAATTTCCCCAAAAGGCAAAAGCGGTTCTTGTGGAACCAGATTTGTTGTTTACAGACAGGGATAAAGTTCTTGTAATTTGTTTGCCTGGGGTACAGTTACTGCAATTATTTTCTTCATTACTAAGTGTTGCAGAAACTAGTTGCATATCACCTGAATTACATGAACTTGGGTTGGGAAATCCATTAGTAACCTGTGCGTTGGTCATTTTGGTAAACAATAAGCTGCATAATAAAACCATTCCAAATAAATGCATGCCTTTTTTTCTCAGATTTGAGATAAACATTGTGGTTGTCATTAAAGTAAGTTTAGACTGATAAATGCGGTAGATAGGAGAGGAATCCTTGTATCAGGCTTTAAAACGGAGTGGATCAGTGTACGGTAAATAGTATTTTACCCAAATTGAACGGGTGTGGGGACTATAGTAGGACAGGAATGAAGGCTTTCTAGTTGAGATATTGAATTAGAAGGAAACTGATTGATATATTAGAATAATTATAAATATATGGTAAATAATTTTATTATCATAAATATTTTCATTTTTTTTTATTAATAATAAGAAAGGTGATTTTTGATTGCCTGTTTTTCAGGTTCATTGCAATTAGTAGATTGTGCTAGGGGCTTTTCTTACAATCACGGTAAACAAAACCCCCAATCCACCGAAAATCAGTTAGTTTTGCAGCACTTAAAAGCATTTTAAAAGGGATGAAGAATATTAGAAATTTTTGCATAATTGCGCATATCGATCACGGTAAGAGTACATTGGCCGACCGTTTATTGGAATTTACCCATACCATTGGAGAGCGAGATATGCAGGCGCAGGTACTCGATGATATGGACCTTGAAAGGGAGAAAGGGATTACCATCAAAAGCCATGCTATTCAAATTAATTATAATTGGAAAGGAGTGGAATATGTATTCAATTTAATTGATACACCCGGTCACGTTGACTTTAGTTATGAAGTGAGTAGGGCATTAGCTGCTTGTGAAGGCGCTTTGCTATTGGTAGATGCCTCGCAAGGAATTCAGGCGCAAACCATCAGCAATCTATACTTAGCCATTGATAACAACCTCGAGATTATACCCGTTATTAACAAGATTGATATGGAGGGTGCCATGATACCCGAAGTGACGGACCAGATTGTAGAATTAATTGGTTGTAAACCAGAAGATATTTTATTAGCAAGTGGTAAAAGTGGTATCGGAATAGAAGAAATAATAACTGCCATCATTGATCGTATTCCTGCCCCCAAAGGCGATGTGGACGCCCCTTTGCAGGCGTTGATATTTGATAGTGTCTACAATAGTTTTCGTGGTATCATTGTATATTATCGCATCTTTAATGGCACGTTAAAGAAAAATGATAAAATTAAATTCAGTAATACAGGTCTAGAATATGGTGCGGATGAAGTGGGGATATTAAAGATGGGGTTGTCGCCTAAAAATGAAGTTTGTGCAGGTGATGTTGGTTATATTATTACTGGTATAAAAAATGCTCGCGAAGTAAAAGTGGGTGATACTATTACTACCACTGTCAATGGCTCTACCGAATCTATCAAAGGTTTTCAGGATGTGAAGCCAATGGTATTTGCAGGTATCTTTCCGGTGGAAACGGATGCATTTGAGGAGTTGCGCGATTGCATGGACAAACTTCAATTGAATGACGCCTCACTCACCTTTGAGTTGGAAACATCGCAGGCATTGGGTTTTGGCTTTCGTTGTGGATTCCTGGGAATGCTGCACATGGAAATTATCCAGGAAAGATTGGAAAGGGAGTTTAATCAAACAGTGATTACCACCGTACCCAATGTTAGTTTTATTGCTACCACTTCTAAGGGAGAAGTGATTATAGTAAACAATCCTACCGAAATGCCCGACCCTACTAGAATTGAGAAAATTGAGGAACCTTTTATTAGGGCGCAAATGATTAGTAAACCAGAGTATATCGGCAATATCATGACCCTTTGTATCAGCAAAAGAGGTATTTTGGTTAACCAGGGTTATTTAACACCTACTAGGGTGGAATTAACTTTCGATATGCCCCTTACCGAAATTGTTTTTGATTTTTACGATAAATTAAAAAGTATGACCAGGGGATATGCATCCTTTGATTACCATCCGATAGAATACAGAACGAGTGATATTGTAAAAATGGACATATTGCTGAATGGTGAAAAAGTGGATGCTTTGAGTGCCTTGATTCACCGGGCAAGGTCGCATGAATTTGGACGAAAATTATGTGAAAAATTAAAAGAATTACTTCCCCGTCAGCAGTTTCAAATTGCTATACAGGCTGCTATTGGTGCAAAAGTAGTGGCAAGAGAAAATATCAGTGCCATGCGCAAGGATGTTACCGCAAAATGCTATGGTGGTGATATTAGCCGTAAGCGTAAGTTGTTGGAAAAACAAAAAGAGGGAAAGAAGCGCATGAAGCAGATCGGTAACGTGGAAGTGCCCCAGGAAGCATTTTTGGCTGTACTGAAACTAAATGATTAAGGGCCAGTGAATCTCTTTCGGTAACTTTACCTAATCTGAAGCAAGTATTATAACGAAGTTGTTTTTTTGATATAAATAAGTGTTGATTTCCATTATCCTTTTTGATACAGCTTATTCCAGTTTGTATCTAGTGGTTTATTGTTGATTAATAACTTTTAATTTATAATCATTATGAGCAAGTTTTCATTAGACAAGGAAATGAGTGTTGAGGTAAAAATCACCTTTATTTCCAAGGGAAATGATTCGCCATTTTCTGGTGATCAATATCGATTAAGATTGTATGACAAAGATTTTTTTGGAGATGATTATTTGGGAGAAAGCAAGTTGAATATTGCTGGTGAAGGGCATATCGTTTTTGGCCACAAGGCTTTTGATGATACTTTTCATTTTGAAAAATTACCCGACTTTTATTTTGTGTTATACAAAAATAAAATACCTGTTTTCCAAAGTAAGGTGATGGAGGATATGGATATGAATCTGATTGAACAGTTCCATTCAGTCAAAGGGGAGGTAGTTGATCTAGGTACTTATTTGGTGGAAGCTTGACAACTCTCTAATCGCCTGCTATAGCTGCTTTTTACTTTAGAAGGTATCAGTAAAGCAATTGTTTTTTGCCTGAGTTTCTCCAGCCTGCTTGGTTTTCGTATGACACAAAAAATATCTTTAGGTCTGCCTGGTTTTCGTAGTCAACAAAAAATATTTTTTTTGCAGCTTGATTGGCATAATCAGTAAAAAACCATTTGCCATTATTTTCTCCTGCTTGGTTATTGTATTTCACTTTAAATACTTTCAGATCAGCTTGGTTTTCGTGTTTCACTACATACACTTTCACATCGGCCTGATTAGTATATTCAACAGAAAATACTTTCTGGGAAAAAGAATTTAAGCAGGCGATTATTCCGAGAATTAAAAGGCATATTTTCATTGGTAGTAAGTTTAAGGTTAGTTCAAGCTAAAAAAGATAACATCTCCATTATTTTTCATCGGGTTGGTTATTCTTTAATTTTTCTTCGATCGTCTTTCCATTTACATCCTTAATAGGATTGGGTATGGGTTCTTTCCCTTCTGGAGTAACCTGATTAAACACCTTGTTTACATGCATCCATTTTCCATTTTTCCATTTAAAGCCCTCGTAATCTCCATCCGGGATAAAGGTCCATTTTTTTGTAGGTTCGCTGCTTTCTGACTCAAGGTGTTCAAATATGATCATTCCTAATTGCGCATCATAGGTAAGTCTGGCACCTGTATTTTTTTTATATTCTATGATATACCGGCTAACAGCTGGTTGAGTAATGGCATCTTCTGCAAAACTAAAAAGATGGGCACCAAAAATTGGTTCTCCATTTCTGAATTCTAGGGTCTCAATTATTTTTCTAGTGCTTTTTAAATTATTTTCATCATAACCTAGAAGGGTATAAAAATGCTGATTACCATTTTTTGTTGGAATAATTTTATAGTAGATTGCTCCCATCCAAGCCTTATTGTCTGCAATGGTGTCTGCCTGATTAATGATGATATCTGATTTATCAATTAAGGGAAACAATTGCAAAGACCCATCCGTCGTTTTCATTTGAATGGCACCATGCTGGCGGATTATATTTTCATTGATGATCATTTGCCAGGTAAATATTTTAAAACTGCTATCAGGTGCAAATATTTTGGAAATGCTTTCTACTGAATCAAAGGAGTAGCGAAATGAGTTTTTGTTGATTAGAGCTCGTACAAATATTTTTGTAAAAATACTGTCAGCAGTAAAGCGGTCTGAAGCATTTTTTCCCTGTATGATTTGTAAAGAATACTGTTGCAATGAGTCTTCCCATTTTTGTAAGGATACCCGTTCGCCTTTTTTGATGCGTTGGGCATCAGCAGAAAAAAGGCTTAAACAGAAGATGAAAAAAAACAGCAGTAACTTCATTTCTTGAAATTAAATGAATAAGCCGAATAATAAAATTTGATTTTTTAAAATTAACGAAAGCTTATGGGGTATGTGTTACCTATTTTAAAATAGTTGATTGCTGTTGGGCTGTAGTTTGCTGGTAGGATGCGAAAAAAAATCACTTTGAGCCTATCGATAAAATTGCATCTACAAACTTCTTCCAACTGTATTTTTTCTTTTCTTCCACGAGGTAGGGAAGAAACTGCTGCTCCCCATTTTTGAAAAATTGAATAATTTTTTCGGCAATAGATGCTGCATTTGGTTCAGCGATTAATCCTACCTTATTATCAGGAACCAGTGCAGGTAGCCCACCTACATTGGTAACAATCATTGGCTTTTCAAAATGATAGGCAAGCGGTGTAACCCCACTTTGAGTAGCTGATCGATAGGGTTGTACCACTACATCCGCTGCACATAAATAATATTTCACTTCACTATCCGCAATAAAATGGGTGTGCAAGATCAGTTGATTACGAATGTTCAAGCGTTCAATTTGCTCATCATAAATTTTTTGATCTCCATAAAATTCACCCGCGATCAATAATTTAATGGTAGGAAAATTTGGTTGTAAGATCTTCATGGCATCTAGCAGAATATCTAAGCCCTTATATTTTCGGATAAAGCCAAAAAATAAAAGAATGGTAGCACCCGGTTCAATTTTTAAATGAGCCCTTGCAAGGTCCTTATTTACTTTTTCTCCAAAATTGTCGTACAAGGGATGTGGCGTAAAAACAGTTTTTTTATTGGGAGCAAATTGTAATAGATCCGATTTAACTTTTTCACTCATGGTGATAAAAGCGTCTACTGGTTGTACAAAATATTTTGTGAGTAATGTATCTCCTGGCTTCGGTTCATGGGGAATAATATTATCCGCAATACAAACCACCCTGGTTGTCTTGTTTTTTTTAATTCTACGTAAAATGGTGCCCAGACAAGCCCCCATAAAGGGTAGCCAATATCGAACGATCACCAGATCGGGTTGGATATTTTTAATTTGATTCCCCACCTTCAGCCAGTTGAACGGATTGATGGAGTTGATGCAACTATGGATGATTAAATCAGCAGGAGCTGGGTCAGTGGTGAATTGTGAACTGCCTGGGAATAGAAAACTAGGATATTGCAAGGAGAAACTAAAAATTTGAACTTCGTGACCTTGCTGTATGCATTCCCTTGCGAGTCGTTCATTAAATGTTGCTATGCCTCCACCTCTGAGTGGATGTGCTGAGCCCAGTATGATAATTTTTTTACCCGCTGGCCCCTGAATCGGGGGACTGGTATTACTATTCATGGGCTAATTGATTCCTGCTTTTTGATCGATTAAATAGTGGTTCCGGTCGGACGAATTACGCGCAATGAGTTCACCTAGAAAGCCTGCTAAAAACAATTGTGTTCCAATTACAATGGAGATAATTCCCACAAAGAATAAGGGACGATCGGTCATATTAAATTGAGAATAAAATATTTTTTCCCAAAACAAATAGATCCAAATAACGCTACCTATAAAAAATACGATGCTTCCCCATAAGCCAAAAATATGCATCGGTTTTTTTCCAAATTTGCCCATAAACATAATGGAGGCAAGATCTAGAAAACCATTCACAAAGCGGCTCCAACCAAATTTAGTTACACCATATTTTCTTGCACGATGTTCCACCACTTTTTCGCCAATTTTTCTGAAGCCTGCCCATTTGGCCAGCACAGGAATATAGCGGTGCATTTCGCCATATACTTCAATACATTTTACTAGTTTATTTCGGTAAGCCTTTAGGCCACAATTAAAATCGTGCAATTTTATTCCGCTGGATTTACTGGCAGCCAAATTAAATAATTTGGAGGGTAAATTTTTGGTTAATTTATTGTCATATCGTTTCTTTTTCCAGCCGCTCACCATGTCGAAGCCCTGTTCTGTAATCATTGTATAGAGCTCGGGAATTTCATCCGGACTATCCTGTAGGTCTGCATCCATGGTGATAACCACATTGCCCTTGGCTGCTTTAAACCCTTCATTTAAGGCTGCGCTCTTACCATAATTGCGTTGAAATTTAATTCCTTTGATATTATTATTTTGAATATGAAGCGTTTCAATCACTTCCCATGATCGATCGTTGCTGCCATCATCCACTAGGATTACTTCATAGCTGAAGTTGTTGGCAATCATTACTCGTTCAATCCATGCAGTGAGTTCTGGCAAAGATTCATCTTCGTTAAAAAGCGGAACTATAATTGATATATCCATAATTTTTACGCCTCCTTTGTCTTAAACGATTGGTTGTTGTTATTTCTACTTAGATATCCTCCCGAAATGGCCGTAATGATTGACCCTAAAATCAGGTACCTGAATACTGCCGAGGAGATCATCAGGGGCAGAAACATTTTTTTTAACTGATTCGCATTCTCCTCAATTTCTTTGGGTAAATGATCTCCCTGCTGTAAAAGCAGCTTGCTATTTTCTGCAATCTTACCATCCCTGAATTCGCTATGTATACTAAAGTAAATATAAGCAAAGCCTGCCATCAATAAGGTAACTACAATAAATGTTTTGAAACCAATCGAAAAAAAATCTTTGAATGAATTTTGTTCGTTATTAATTTTCGAAAAGGAGACCAAGCTCCATACAATGCCTAGCGAAAAAATGAGGTAAATAATAAATTGAAAATAGCTTTCAACTGGATTTTTCAAAATTTCGGAGGAAAATAGGGAAGCAATAATCATCAAGGCACCTGTTATCAATCCTTTCTGTGTAGGTGTTGTTTGCTTCATCTTAGTTGATATGGATATGGGTACCATTAATTATTCCAATCACCTTGCCTAAAAGCGGCTTTCCAATAAAAGCAGAGTTATTGCAGTTTGACTGAATATTATTTTCCCCAAATATATAGTCAGTCGCTGGGTTAAATAGTGTAAGGGTTGCCGTTGTGCCTTCCTTAATTTCGGGTATTGGTAGGCCAAAAGTTTTTCTGGGGGCAACACTTAATCGTTCTACCAATTCGGCAATTGACCATTGTTCATTTACCACCGACCAAACCGTTCCAAACAAGCTTTCCAGACCGATCATGCCATTTTTTGCGTATTCAAATTCGCAGACCTTCGCGTCGTAGTTTTGTGGTAGGTGATGAGAGGCAATGAAATCAATGGTGCCATCTAGTAAGCCCTGTATTAAATTTTGTCTGTCCAATTTTGTTCTGATTGGAGGATTTACTTTTAAGTTGGTATCATATTCCTGCAGGTCATCATCAGAAAAAAATAAATGATAGGGAGTAACGGAGCAGGAGATGTTAACTCCGGCTTCCTTGGCTGCCTTAATAAGCGCTATACTTTTGGTGGATGAGATACCTGTGAAATGTAGTTTGCTGGCAGCGTAATTGGCTAGTTCAATATCCCTGGCTATCATGATTTCTTCTGCCATAGCTGGTTTGCCTGGAAGGCCAAGCTGGGTAGAAATAATGCCTTCATTCATCAGTCCATTGCTACCAATGGTTTTATCATCGGGTAGCTGAATAACTGTTCCATCAATGGTTTTAACGTATTGAAGTGCCTTGAGTAGCAAGCTTCCATCCTGAATAGAGTTGAGTCCGTCACTGAAAGCAATGGCTCCTGAGTTGGCCATGTCGTACATTTCAGACAGCTCTTTGCCTGCTGCATTTTTGGTAATGGCTCCTATTGGATAAACTTTTACCCCAGAAGCGCTTGCTTTTTGAATAATGTATTCCACTTGTGATTTGGAAGATATCACTGGGTTGGTATTGGGAAGGATTAAAATATCAGTAAAGCCTCCGGTAGCTGCAGCGAGTGCTCCACTTTCGATGGTTTCGCGGTATTCATATCCGGGATCACAAAAATGGGCAAATGAATCCATCCATCCAATGCTGATATGCAATCCTGGTTCTTCTATAACTCGGTCTGCAGGTTGATTGATTGAGTCAGCAATGGCAGTGATGATACCATTTTGGATCAATAGATCTTTACACTGTCCATTAAGAGGGGAGGCTTTGCAAACGATGGTAGCCTGTTTAATTAAAACGCTCATGAATTATAAAGTTGCGCTAAGTTACAATATGTTGTTGTTTTTGGAATTGAAAATTTCAATTACTTTTGTTGGGCTAACGTAATAGGCACTATATATTCAAATTAAATACAGTATGTTCTATAACGAAGGCTAAAAAACTGGGTAATATATTTCGGGATGTAGCGCAGCCCGGTAGCGCACTAGGCTGGGGGTCTAGGGGTCGCAAGTTCGAATCTTGTCATCCCGACAGTAAAGAGCACTAAGCAATTAGTGCTCTTTTTTATACTAAAAATCTCTGTGGATGAGGGTTTTAGGATTAATTGAATCAATTTAAAGCGTTTTTGGGCATAATTAGTAGTCAAATTAATGATTAATATTATTCTATTGCTCCATCAGTAAGTATACAATATCTTTTAAATATTAATTAATTTATAAAAGTAATAACATATCTTACTGCTTCATTTAAATCATATCTATATGAAAAAACTAGTATTATGTATTCTTGTATCAGCATCATTGATTGCTTGTACAAACCAAGAAACAAAAACTGAAGCAAAAGCTGAAGCAACAACTGAAACAACAGGCACAGTAACAACTACAGGGCCCGATGTTGATTTGATGAAAAACAGTTTTACCTATTTTGCAAATGGGGACTGGGCCAATCTCGCTTTATGCTATGCAGATTCTGCAAAAGCATTTCATAATGTTTGGGCATCATCAACTGATACCACAGTTGGGGTGAATCTTCAAAATATTATTGAAGGCTTTAAAAAGCAAAGAGAATTAATTGATGGCAATATAAATTTGGGAAGAAATATCTATGAAGTAGTAACAATGCCTGATGGTAACAAGTATGGTCATAGTTGGCTTGAAATGTCTTGGAAATCTAGAAAAGGAGTTACTGGGAAAATGGTTATATTTAGTTCTTTCGGGTTTAATAAAGATGGTAAACTTACCTTCCATTGGCCTATTTATGATACTAAAGATGTTGTAAATCTTAAGTAATATATTTTTTAAGTTTTTAAAAATATAAAAGAGACCTCTTGCAATAGAGGTCTCTTTTATTAATACCTGCTACCGGCTAATTAATTTCTTGTATTCTATAAAGGCAATTCTTTCCATTATTGGAAAGGATTGCCTTTTTTTATTGAGAATTAAAATATTTGATTTTCTGTTTTTTTAGCAATTTGCGATAAATAAGTTTATCTATTTACTATTATTTAAACAATCAATTGAGTGGCATCAATGATGGTGATTTTAACAGCTACTAAAACTAATATTCTTCATTTTTTGAGAAGTATTACTCATCTCAAAAAAGACGAAAACCAATGCCGACATCATGGAAAATCGCCTCAAAATAATTGTAGTTTTAATGATTAAACAGTCATTCAAACTACAATCGATTCATCTAGCCTTTTACTCAAAGTGGAATCAAGATTAAAAAACTAAAAAAAAATTGTTAGATATAAGTAAACTCCCTTAAATTTAACATCTTAAATCTACTATTCGTTGCAGTGAGTTTTCGAAACTAAGTTAGTAGATTATTAAATTTGACTTCAAGGCTGGTTTTTAAAGTTGGGAAAATGCTTCTAAAGCAAGAAAACCAACATTTTTCAGTAAGTAAAGTTTCGACTTTTAAATAAACAGATCCTGAAAATTATTTTTTTAATTAAATAAATACCCTCAACTCAGTAAAAATTGAGCCCTATCGGCACAATAAATCAATCTGGAATAGGATAAAGATGTTCGCAGGATGCGGTCGTTTTTTTTCTATAGGAAGTTTTGTGCTTCAAATTCAGGTTATTGATGACCGGTAGTCGCTTGCTTTGAAACGCCCAACTTTTCGAAATTGTAAATCTTTTTCGGCAAGTTGGAAAGGCAGAACTAAAGAGTAACAGTACTTACAAAGTGTTTAAAACTTCTTCTATAAAACACAATTATTACAAACAGTAAAAAATTTTTAAACATTTTTAACAAAATAATTGTTTATTAAAAAAATTTGGAGTCCAGCAACCAAATCAAAAACGGGGAGTAACTGAAAATCCATAAGAGTAGGGCAAACTAAATTTTTGTTATATGGAACATTTAAAAATTGCAAGTGATAATTACGTGGCCTTCACGTTTTTTATCGGTACAATGGCCATGATGGCCGCATCTGTTTTCTTCTTTTTTGAATTGGGAAACACTTCTCAAAAATGGAGAACATCTGTTTTGGTTTCTGGTTTGATCACCTTCATTGCTGCAGTGCATTACTACTACATGAGAGGGTACAACTTGGAGACGGGCGATTCACCGACTTTCTTCCGGTATGTTGACTGGATTCTTACTGTGCCTTTAATGTGCGTAGAATTCTATCTTATCACTAAGAAGGCTGGAGCAAAAATTGGTTTGCTTTGGAAGTTAATTTTCGCTTCCCTGGTTATGCTGGTTACCGGTTATTTTGGAGAAACAATTGACAGAGATAGGAGTGTAATGTGGGGAGTTATTTCCGGTGCAGCTTATTTCTACATTGCTTACTTGGTTTGGTTTGGCGAAGTGTCTAAACTGGCTCAAACTGCCGGTCCACAAGTAGCTAAGGCTACTCGGATTTTGGGTTGGTTTGTTTTGGTAGGTTGGGCTATTTACCCATTAGGTTATATTTTAGGTACTCCAGGTGGTTTGTTCGGAATTCAATTGGTTGCTGATCCTGCAGCTGCAGCTCACGCTATGGATATTGTTTATAATATTGCTGATGCCATTAACAAAATTGGATTTGGTTTAGTTATCTACTCATTGAGTAGAAACGAAGATTAATTTACACTTTTAAAAACCAATAGGGGTTTCTCTCATTATGGAAGAAACCCCTATTTTTATTGAACCCCACAACATGCCCGTATCACCGCATCCCCATTTTTCCAAAGTGGATTACCTATTTGCAGGTGCCGGCGCCTCTGCAACCCTGCTACTAATGAGCATGGAGCAGCGGGGCTTATTGCAGGGTAAAACCATTTTGGTGTTGGACCCGGATGCCAAGTCTAAAAACGACAAGACGTATTGTTTTTGGGGTTCTTCTAGCGAACCGACCACCTTGCTATGTCAACATTTAATTAGCCATCATTGGGGTGAAGTGAGTGTGAATCGAAACCAGCCCGAATCATTGTTTCCAACACAATACCGACGCATATCCGGCCTTGATTTGTACGGTGAATTGAGACGCATTATGCAGGAGCAAGGTTTTCATCGCGTGCAGGCCACTGTGTTAGACCTCGAAGCCACCGAAAATGGGGTGAAAGTAACCACTGATAAGGGCACTTGGTATTCAACCACAGTTTTTGATAGTCGCCCTCCGCTGTACCTGCCTCCCGCCAATGACGAAGCTCATTTGTTACAATCATTTATTGGGTATGTGATTGATATCGAAACTCCTTTGTTAGGTGCTAACTGCATTGACCTGATGGATTTTGGGGTGGATCAGCAAGGGCATACCCAATTTATGTATGTGCTTCCATTCAGTACCGGTAAGTTACTCGTGGAGTTGACACGTTTCGGTCATGAGCCTATTACCCCAGAAGAAGCTGAACCCCTCCTAAACCAGTACATTGCTCAACGGTTTGGAGATTTCCAAATTATCGAAACTGAAACAGGTTGTATTCCCATGAGTACTGCCTCCACCGCCATTGTCACCCTTCCCGGTGTGATACCTATCGGCGGAAGGGCGGGAGCTGTAAAGCCCAGCACAGGATATGCTTTCAAAAATATGAGTCGCCATGCCCAAATACTGGCAGATTGCTTACAAAAAGGAATTCAGCCTGCGGGAATTTCGGTTGCCCCGAGGTTTCTTTTTTACGACAGACTGCTGCTATATATTTTAAGTAAACAACCAGCTCAAGGAAAGCCCATATTTGAAGCTTTGTTCCAGAAAAATAGCGCCATTGACGTATTGCTTTTCTTGGACGAAAAAACCTCGCTGTATCAAGACCTGCGTATTTTGTTTTCCTTACCGCTCAAGCCTTTTTTGCAGGCCTGGTGGGCAGTTACAATTGTAAGATATCGCAATTTATTAGCACCCCTTATTTTGTTGCTACTTGCATTGGGACTATTGGTTATACATACCAATTTTCCCCAAACTACCGGTTGGGTGCAGCCAGTCCTATTGTCCCTGGGTTTATTTTTTCTGGGCATACCGCACGGTGCAGTGGATCACCTGCTAGAGAGCGGTAATTTAAAGGGCACTGTCAATGCCTTTTTTGTAATAAAATACCTTGGTTTTGCCGCCGCATTTCTGGCCCTATGGTTGTTTTTTCCAAATCTGGCAATTTTTTTCTTTCTAGGTTATTCTGCCTGGCATTTCGGACAGGCAGACATGCAGCAATGGCAACCGAGACGTAAATGGCCGATAAAAAACTGGGCCTGGGGGGCATCCCTGCTTGGCATAGTGCTTTTTGGACATGTGGAAGCAACCAATACTATATTGGCCAATATGAAAGTTTTGCTCCTGCCTTTAACTGATGCTCAAGGAAAGTTGGCGGCTTCGCTAATTGTCCTAGCGGTAGTGGTATGGGGCCTTTGGGAGCGTCGCCCTGCGATGCTGCTCAGTGTTTGCATGCTGGCAGTGGGTATTCAATTGCCGCTCTTAACCTCATTTGGCTTGTACTTCATCGGACAGCACAGTTTTAATGGTTGGTCCCATTTGAAAAAGGGCTTTCAAACAGACGACCTATCCCTTTTTAAAAAAGCATTTCCTTTTACTGCTGGTGCATTTCTGTTGTTTGGTGCCCTGCTCTATTGTTTGGAAATTGGATTTTTACCTGCTTTCAACAAGCATTGGGTAACCGCATTTTTCGTATTTATTTCCTGTATTAGTTTTCCTCATGTCATTGCCATGCATGGTTTTTACCGTAAATATTTCCCATGACCTTCGTTTTTATCTCCAAATGAATAGGTGGATTTTTTATGGGTAAATAAATTACTTCTAGCTCGATTTCATGGATTATTGAATTGATAGTACTGAAATCCTTACCTTAACTTGCGCCTTGGTCATTCAATGCTTTTAGGAGTTTGTATGCTAATTATACAAAATATTCACTGTTCTTGTGAAATTAACATTTTTATTGACCACCTATAAAAATGTTACCAATAAAATAATGCGCTTTTTCATTTATTCTTTTTTGTTCATCGTATTTCCTTCAACGCATAATTTCCAGCACAGGTACCCATCTCGCATACCATTTCAATCCACCGAAACAAAGATTCCAATTGGTCTGGGGAAGATGATTTTTTAGGCAAGGAATTCGACAATTCTAAGTGGGGGGTTAGGGGAGTAGGACGCCGTACAATCGCCTTTGTTTCAGCCCAAGCAGTTAAAGCAGAAGATGGATTGTTGGAATTGGCTGACCTGACATCGTTTCTCAATAAGTTCATTGTGGCCATTATGGAACTGGTCAATATACAACCCATGGAAAGCAGCGTTTTAAAAATAAATTTGTATAGAAAAAATGGCATCTATAAAACAATTATATATTTTTAAATCAAGGTATTTTATTTAAATGATTTGTTTTAAAATAATACCAACTATATTTAATTTAAAATACAATGAAACAAAAACTGGTTTATAAGTTGATGCAATTAGGGGTAATCATGAGTGTGCTAATGATGTATAGCTTGCATGTAATTGCTCAACGCGCTAAAGACAAAGCGGGCTTTGTAAAAATTTTTGACGGAAAATCCCTTGCCGGTTGGGAAGGAGACCCTACTTATTGGCGGGTTGAAAATGGCAACATGGTTGGTGAAATCACTCCTACCACCTTATTAAAAACCAATTCATTTATTATTTGGCAAGGCGGCACTCCGGCCGATTTTGAAATCATGGTCGAATTTAAAATTACCCAGTCGGGCAATAGTGGAATCAATTACCGCAGTGTAGCCCTAACCGATGTAACCCATGCATTGAAAGGGTACCAAGCCGATATTGATGGAGCTAATCAATATACTGGTCAAAATTATGAAGAAAGAGCAAGGACAACCCTGGCTTACCGTGGCGAAATGGTATCAGTTAATTTACTAGCAAACCCAACCGATGCGCTCAAAGATCATATCGTAAACAATGCGTGGTTGGAACGCACTGTAACTGGTTCATTGGGAACGGCAGAAGAATTGCTGACAAAA
>JBIIVV010000070.1:0-14833 GCA_044339235.1 Ferruginibacter sp. | reverse complement strand
ATTAAATAGGTTATTGGGTAAAGGCATTTATAATGCCATTAAACAGGTCAGTTGCCGGATCAAAGTACTAAAATGCCGGCCCAATTTCATGTGGCAAATTTAAGGTATTGGCGGCAAAATGCGAAATGGTGAATGGTCAATGGTGAATGGTGAATTGTGAATTGTGAATGGTCAATGGTGAATTGTGAATTGTGAATGGTCAATTATGAATAGATTGAACTGTCTAGACACCATTGACCATTGGCCATTGACCATTGCCCATTCACCATTCAGCTGATTATTGTATTCATTTATTTTAGAAGCAGTAACTTTCCATTGGTTATTTCAACCAATTCATAAAGTTTAGAAATATAGGTATGAAATATTTGAAAATTTTGTATGTACAGGTTGTAATAGGAATCGCACTGGGGATATTAGTGGGATGGCTTTATCCTTCTTTTGCGCCTACTGGAAAAATAATTAGCGAGAAATTCATTGATCTGATAAAAATGATCATTGCTCCGATTATTTTTTTTACCATCGTTTTGGGAATTGCCGGTGCAGGGGATATGAAAAAAGTGGGTAGGGTTGGGGGGAAAGGTCTGTTGTATTTTGAAATTGTAACTACCCTTGCGCTGATCATCGGGTTGATAGTAGCTCATTTTGTGCAGCCTGGTGCAGGCGTTGCTGTAAGTAATTTGAAGTCCGAAAAACTAATTAAAATTACCAGTCAAGCCAACGAATTAAATTGGGTAGATTTTTTTACCCATATCATTCCAGATAATATTTTTAAGTCTTTCGTTCAGGGGGATATTTTACAAATATTATTTTTCAGTATTTTATTTGGGGCCGCATTGAGTAAACTGGGAAATTATGGTACCAGCTTGGTTGCTAGTTTTGAAAAAATAAATAAGGTAATTTTCAATATCATGAAACTGATTATGCACCTAGCACCCATTGGTGCTTTTGGAGGCATGGCATTTACCATCGGACAATATGGTTTTGGCACTTTGTTGCTGCTTGGAAAGTTGATGCTTAGTTTTTACATTACTGTTTTTCTGTTCATTTTTATTGTTCTTAATTTAATCTGCAAGTACAATGGATTTAGTTTGTGGAAATTATTAATCTACATTAAAGAAGAATTACTGTTAACATTAGGAGCCAGTAGTAGTGAACCTGCTTTACCCAATATCATGCAGAAACTAGAAGCGGCCGGGTGTGATAAAACAGTGGTGGGGCTATTGATTCCAGCTGGTTATAGTTTCAATCTGGATGGAACTACTATCTACCTGAGTATGTCTATTATATTTCTGGCGCAGGTTTTTAGTATTGATCTTTCACTGATGCAACAGTTAACCATTATCGGAATATTAATGATAACTAGTAAGGGGGCCGCAGGTGTTACCGGAAGTGGTTTTATTGTATTGGCTTCCACACTAGCTGCCATCAAAGTAATTCCGGTAGAGGGGCTGGCGCTTTTACTGGGGGTAGATCGGTTTATGAGTGAAGCAAGGGCAATCACCAATATTATTGGCAATACGGTGGCTACCGTGGTTATAGCCAAAAGTGAGCACGCGATTAACGAACCGTTATATCAGGCAGTGGTAGAAAATAAGTCAATCACAATAACTGCTGGAATATAGTACTAAAAATATTTTAAATGCTATTGTTATACCCAATTGAAGAGGGGTTAGTTTATTATTTTTATTTAATTTGGGCTATAAAAATTTAAAATGTCTGCTAGGGAAAACGCCATTCAATTATTCAATACAGCAGTTGCTGCTGTTCAACCTCAAAAATTAATTCCTGAATACCTGTTCATTGAGCAGCATCAGTTACATATTTTTGATCAGCAGTTTAGTATTGGCGAAATACAAAAAATTTATATAGTTGGCTCAGGAAAAGCCAGTGCTGCTATGGCTAAAGTGGTGCAGGATGTACTGGGAGATTTGATAACAGCAGGACTAGTGGTAACAAAATACGGACATTCGGTTGCGCTTGAAAATATCATTTGTATTGAAGCGGCTCATCCCGTTCCCGATCAGCAGGGAGTAGCAGCTACGAATGCCACGCTTCAATTGCTGAAGCAAGTCAAAAAAAATGACCTCGTTATCTGTCTCATCAGCGGTGGTGCATCCTCTCTTTGGATCGATGTTCCGGAAGGATTATCCCTGGCCGATATTCAGCTCACCTTTCAGTTACTCCTCAATTGTGGAGCCTCCATTGATGAAGTGAATACCATTCGAAAACACATGTCTGTTGTAAAAGGTGGTCAATTATTGCAATATGCTCCAGCTGCACGGTGGTTCACTTTTATAATTTCGGATGTACCTGGAGATGATCTAACGGCAATAGCGAGTGGCCCAACGGTACCCGATAACACCAGTTTTGACGATACCCTTCAAATAATATCTCGGTATAATTTAATTGATCAACTACCCATTTCCGTATACCAGCGAATAATGGATGGGTGTAAAGGAATACTTCCAGATACATTTAAAGAACAGCATACTGTTTTTGAAAGGGTAACCAACAAAATTATTGGCAATAATAGTATTGCGTTAAAAGCAGCTGAATTGAAGGCTATCCAACTTGGTTATCATATCTGCAGCGTGGAGAGTGGTCTTACTGGAGATGCTGAACAAGTAGGCCGTTCATTCATTCATTTCTGTATAAACTATCAGGGGCTTAAACCAGCCTGTTTGCTGCTAGGAGGTGAAACTACGGTAATGGTTACTGGCAATGGAATTGGTGGCCGTAACCAGCAAATGGCACTCAGCGCCCTGCTGGAACTAGCTTCTGTTGATGACAAAGCATTTTCAAATAAAATTACTTTTTTATCTGCGGGTACTGATGGTACCGATGGACCAACGGATGCAGCCGGTGCTATGGTAGATGTTGATATTATTTCAGCGGCCAATGAATTACACCTCGATACAGCCAAGTATCTATTAAACAATGATGCATATACATTTTTTGAACAAACTGGAGGTCTGTTAAAAACAGGGGCTACCCATACCAATGTGATGGACCTAGTTGTAATCCTCATTGAGTAGGGCAGTATTTATATGGTATAGGATTTTCTGTTTGCAGATTTCTTAATAGCGCTCCTTCAATAGCTAGCCATAGTTCAAATAAAAAAGGATGACCAAGAATGGTCATCCTAATAAATAGTATTACAAATTGCTACAAGTTGATTATAAAGAATTACTCAACTCAATTGAGTTAATATGTTAAGCTTTATTATCGAAGCTGATGCATTCTTTTAATTCCCTTTCGCTATAAGATAAGTTGTGTTCCTTTAAAACATCATCTGGAACTCCATTCCATTGATTGGGAACATTACCCATATAACCAACATCCTTCACGCCCATTTCGGAAGTGTAAAATCCGGTGGTGGTTAAGTTGCGCATAAGGTTAAAAAAAGCCACTCCCTGTTTCATGGTTGCTTTGGCCTTATTCGGATAAGCAATTTCATCTACTAATTCAAGACGCTGCTTATCGGTAATATTGGCAAAAGAATTGCCAAATCTTTTTAGCGAATTCAAATCTAGCCAGCGTAAACCTCCTCTCATGGGGGTTTGGTGTTCGGGCATATCTTTTACAATAAACTCAATAAAATCGGGCACTTTTGCTTCAGAAGCACTTCCGCTCACCTTATCTTTTGGAATAATAATATCTCCTAAAAGGGTAATTGTAACCATTTCGGCGGGGGTGAAAAACACTTCTTCACTCAATTTTTTATTGGCAATTTTTTCCTCTACCATTCGGTCATCCTCATTGACTCCTGAGGCAGAAGTGGCTGCACCATTTTTATCGGTAGTTTCACATGATTCAATTAGTACGGAGGCTACAGCAGTTCCTACTAATAATGTTTTGATTGATTTACGTCTGTCCATATAATTATTTTTAGCTTTTCAAACCGCTTTAAAAATCCTTGAAGGGGCTTTAGCGCATGATAGTTTACAGATTATTCTTTTTGAGTTGATCAATTATATATTCGGAGGTTCTCATTGAAAGTGCTAAAATTGTCCAAGTGATATTTTTATCTGCCTGTGATACAAACTGGCCTCCATCAACGTTGAATAAATTTTTACAATCATGTGCCTGACTCCATTTATTGAGGGCAGATTTTTTAGGGTCATTCCCCATCCTAACGGTTCCTGCCTCATGAATAATATTGCCGGGATTAGCCAGTCCGTAATCGCTTTCCGGACCTTCTGTATCCCCCCAGGTGATAACAGCACCCATATTGTGCATGATCTCTCTAAAAGTTTCCTTCATGTGTTTGGCCTGCTTAATCTCGTACTCACTATTTTTAGTATTAAACCGAAGTACAGGAATTCCGAATTTATCCACAACTGAAGGATCAATTTCACAGAAATTGGATTCCATGGCGATACTTTCACCACGGCCCGCCATTCCTACATTAGCGCCGAAGAGATAGCGTACATCTTCTTTTAAAGAAGCACCATATCCACCAGCTTCCTTCTTTTGTCCATTGATAGGGAACATGCCGTTTTGAGTTTCCATGTCAAATCCAAATCCATAGGAAGGCTGGCTCATACCACCCCAATATTCAATATGGTAGCCACGTGGAAAATCTAGTTTTTTATTATCCAACCACCAAGGTGAATAAACATGTAGTCCACCTACACCATCTTCATTGTATCTTTTTCTTCCAATTAAATTCGGTAAAACCCCACCCATAGCCGCCCCGGTAGAATCATGTAAATATTTACCCACCACATTGCTTGAATTGGAAATACCATTGGGGTGCTGATCAGATTTTGAATTCAACATTAACCGGGCACTTTCACAAGCACTAGCTGCAAGGATTACTACTTTTCCTTCTACCTGGTATTCCTGCATATCATCTTTATTAACATACGAAACACCCGTTGCCAGCCCTTCTTTATTGGTGAGCACTTCACGTGCCATCGCATTGGTAATAAGGTCTACATTCCCAGTAGCAAGCGCTGGTTTGATCAATACAGAAGAGGATGAAAAATCAGCATAAATTTTGCAAGACCTTCCACATTGAGCACAATAAAAACAGGCGCCTCTTTCTTTATTGATTTGCTTGGTAAGAATGGATAAACGGGATGGAATGACAGGTACACCAACTCCTATAGCCGCCTTTTTGATATATAATTCATGCAAGCGCGGTTTGGGTGCTGGCAAAAATATTCCATCCGGATCATTCGGCAGCCCTTCATTGCTACCAAAAACTCCAATCAGTTTATCTATTTTATCATAATACGGTTTCACATCTTCATAACCAATTGGCCAATCGTCACCAAGTCCATCAATACTTTTACGTTTAAAATCTTTGGGTCCAAATCGCAATGAAATTCTACCCCAATGGTTGGTTCTTCCACCCACCATTCTTGCTCTCCACCATTCCCATTTGGTGCCAGGAGCGTGGGTATAAGGTTCACCGTCGATTTCCCATCCCCAATAGCATCCGTCAAAGTCGCCAAAGGGCCTATACTTAGTACTAGCACCTCTTCGGGGAGAGTCCCATGGATTTTTTAACTGGGATGAGTTTTTTGCGGGATCATAATCAGGGCCTGCTTCGAGCAGACAAACTTTTAATCCGGCATTTGCTAGTACATACGCTGACATGCCACCTCCAGCTCCGGAGCCAACTATCACTACATCGTATTTCTTTGTTTGTTTTTTAATTTGGAGTGTATCTCCCATAAAAGATATTTTTAGAGAATCAGATAATTTGAATTATCAAATATAATCATTCGCAATTCTACAAAAAAAAACATTTGATAAAGCTTTCACAATTTTTAAGAAATTTACTCATAAATTTACTTTCAAGTTTGAATAGGAAACCATCTTAATCGGGAACTTATTAACCATTTAAAATAATCTTCATTAAAAACGACCATTTGTATGAAAAAAATCTTCTTTTTATTATTGCCAACTATCCTTTTTTCTGTCCAACAGAGTTTTGCTCAGAAGCCTGACCCTGCTGCTACTGAAGTGTGGCAACCTGAACCTAAAGTAGTAACACCTCCAGATGGAATTCAGCCACCATCGGATGCTATTGTTTTGTTTGATGGTAAAAACCTAAGTGAATGGGTATCTGTTGAAGATAATTCACCCGCACAGTGGATTGTAAAAAACGGCGTATTTGTAGTTAAAAAGGGTATGGGTAATATTCAAACAAAAAAGTCTTTTACAGATTACCAGTTGCACCTTGAGTGGCAGATACCATCCAAAATTACAGGAACTGGGCAGGGTAGAGGTAACAGTGGGTTGTTTTTGGCCTCTACAGGCAAAGGCGACTCCGGCTATGAAATTCAAATTTTAGATTGCTTTGAAAACAAGACCTATGTTAATGGACAAGTAGGGAGCGTGTATAAGCAAGCGATACCTTTAGCCAATGCCTGCAAAAAACCAGGCGAATGGCAAACTTATGATGTTATTTGGACTGCACCTCGTTTTAATGATGGAGGCGATCTTTTATCCCCTGCACGCGTAACCTTGATTCATAATGGAATTATACTTCAGAATAATACTGTTTTGAAGGGAGGAACCGTTTATATAGGCCAGCCATCGTATACAAAACACGGACCTTCTCCTATTAAATTGCAGGCGCATGGAGATGCAAGTGAGCCAATCAGTTTTCGCAATATTTGGGTAAGAGAACTTTAATAATAGATTGATATTTTATTTTCGTATCAGCTATCATTTAAAATTTGCTGAAGTAAAAATTAAAGACCCCATACAAAAAAAGCCAATGAATTCAAAGTCATTGGCTTTTTTTGTGGGATAATTTATGAAATTATTTTTTCAGTGCGTATTGGATCCCTCCCAATAAATGCTGAAGAAATGCAGGTTCTGAATAGGTTTCATCGGTATGACCTAATTCGGTATAAAATGCTCTTCCACCATCATAGGAATGATACCATGCCATTGGATGATTATCGCCATTTTTACCACCCTCGTAAGAAGTCTCATCTATTTTTATCAGTACATGTACATCCGGATTCATGTTTTTAAAATTGTACCACTCATCTTTTCTTTCCCATACATCCGGCAAGTGTTTGGTAGCAATGAAATCCTTGTCTACTACCATTAATTTTGCCATCTGTTGTCTTGGATGTGATATAAAGCTAGCACCTACCATTTTCACATACCAAGCCCAGTCATATTCACAATCAGTTGCAGCATGAACTCCTACAAAGCCACCCCCTTTTTGAATGTAATTTTCTAGCGCTTTTTGTTGTTCCTCACCCAATACATTTCCTGTTGTGCATAGAAAAATGACTGTTTTGTATTTAGCTAGATTTTCAGTAGTAAAAGCAAGAGAATCTTCAGTAGCATCTACTGTGAAATGATTATCCTGTCCCAGCTGCTTAATTGCTTTAATGCCTAACTCAATGCTTCCATGTCTAAAACCACTTGTTTTAGAAAATACCAATACTGTTGGATCTTTCTTTTTAAAGGCGAAAGAAATACAGATCAGCAAGAGTAACGGAATGATGTTTTTTGTGATAATCCGAATTGTATTCATGGTGGTTGTTTTTATTTAATTTAATTTTTTTAATATGTAGAGAATAAGTTACCAATGATCCAAAAGAGTATTTCCCATCCGGCAAAAAAATGGTTGGTTTAATAATCTGAATAATCGGTTGTATGAAGAAAGGTTTGTTCATTTTTTGAAACATTCCCTTGGTATTCCGGCATAGCGGAAAGGATTTTCCATTCAGGAGCTGCACTGAAACTTTTCCAATGCTCATCCCTGTCAGCCTGGTTTTCATAACTAGTCATGTACATTAGATTTGGCATGCGGCTGCCAGAGATTACGGATGCATAAAAAACAGCATTAAAATTTAGCCGTTTAAACAATGTAATTTCTCCACCTTCATTGAACATTTTCACTTTGTTTATAAAATAGTTTTCAGTTGGACTTTCGTAGCTTCTTAGTTCATATACCCTTTCTGCTTTCGGTGAAGAAAGCTTTGGAAGGTTCATAAATGGTGCAAGTGGGAAAGCCTTAAGTAGTATATTTTCCATCCTACTGTAGGGAGGTTTTTTGGAGGGAGCTTCCAAATACAATTTTCCGTTTGCTTGATAATCGACATCTTTTTCAAGATTTTCTTTTATGGTAATCACTTGTTGCAATGACTGAACAGGAACAATTACGTATATTCTTTTATCAGTAGCCGTGTCATTTGCAATGCCTGTAAATACACCTATGTTTTTTATCTTTTGCCTGTGTAGTGCAGGTAAATAGGCATCTTTTAGGTATTGCTCAATAAGCGCTTGCTGGACTGTATTTGCGAAATGATAAACAGTGATTTGATAAAATTCACCTCCCTTTGTTGGGGGATTAGCAATGCAAAAAACTGGAGCGATTAAAGTAATTAATAATAAAATTTTCGGAAGCAATTTTTTCATTTTTATTTTTTTGTGTAATTGAAAACTAGCCATTTCTATTCAATAGTTTTTTCAAAAATTTCAACATGGCTAATTAGGTGAAATTAGTTTTTCAATTCTTGAAGGTAGGATATTATATAAGCGGTACGAATTGAATTATGTTAAACTTAAAATACATTTATGCTTAAAAAAGAGCAGGTGATGGAGGAAAACCCTCAATCACCTGCTGTAAGACTTTTCGGCGATTGTAAACTGTATTGAACTTTAAAATCAGATGCCTAGCAAATCCCTATTAAACTGCTCATTATTTCCAGCACTTGCAAAATCGTCAAATGCCTTTTCAGTTACTTTGATAATATGGTCTTTAATAAATGGAGCGCCTTCTGCTGCGCCATCCTCCGAATTTTTTATCGCACATTCCCATTCTAGTACTGCCCATCCTTTGTAGTCATAAGCTGAAAGTTTACTAAATATGGATTTAAAATCTACTTGTCCATCACCTAGTGAGCGGAAGCGACCAGCGCGGTTTACCCAATTTTGATATCCTCCGTAAACGCCTTGTTTTCCAGTTGGGTTAAATTCAGCATCTTTTACATGAAAGGCTTTGATGCGCTGGTGATAATAATCAATATAAGCAAGGTAATCAAGACTCTGTAAAACAAAGTGAGAGGGGTCATACAGTAAGCATGCACGTGGGTGATTGTTTACCTTTTCCAAAAACATTTCGTAAGAAATGCCATCATGGAGATCTTCACCCGGGTGAATTTCGTAGCACAGATCTACGCCGCATTCATCAAAAGTATTCAATATTGGCAACCATCGTTTCGCCAATTCTGAAAAGCAGGTTTCAACTAATCCTGCCGGACGCTGCGGCCAAGGATAAACAAATTGCCAGAGTAGGGCACCGCTAAAAGTGCCATGCGCATTCAACCCCAAATTTTGAGAGGCTTTTGCTGCATATTTAAGTTGTTGTACCGCCCATTCAGTTCTTGCGGCCGGATTGCCCTTAACGGCATCAGGTGCAAAGGCATCGAAAAGTTCATTGTAAGCGGGGTTTACGGCAATCAGTTGACCCTGTAAATGGGAAGATAGTTCCGTTATTTGCAAACCTGCTTGTTGAACAATACCATTGATTTCATCTGCATAGGTTTTGCTTTCCGCTGCTTTCTGTAAGTCAATAAACCTAGCATCCCATGAAGGGATTTGTATACCGACAAATCCTTTGTCGCTTGCCCATTTGCAAATACTGGGTAGCGAATTATAGGGAGCAGTATCTCCAGCAAATTGAGCTATAAATACACCTGGTCCTTTTATTGTTTGCATATAAAATAATTTGATAATTAATGAATTGATTTAGGACTTTATTTATATCTAATAACCTACGCTTGCTTACACAACAAAATCCGTCCATTTTTTATCTGATTGGGCAGAGCGCACCACATTGTCAATAAATGCCATTCCTCTTATTCCATCTGCCACGGATGGAAAGTCAAGCGCTTCTTTACTTGCCTCGGCACCATTCATTTTGGCTAATAGGGTGGTTGCAAAATTTTTGTAAATATTGGCAAATGCCTCTAGGTATCCTTCGGGGTGACCTCCAGGAGTTCTACAGTTACTGGTAGCATAAGAGGAGAGACGGTCTCCATAGTTTGATCCGGCACGAAGTATTTGGGTAGGAGCATCCAACCATTTTACCAATAATGTATTGGGTTCCATTTGCGCCCATTCGATGCCGCCTTTTTCACCATAAACCCTAATTTTTAATGAATTCTCTTCTCCAGCTGCCACCTGTGAAGCCATCAATACACCCGCTGCACCATTGTCAAATTTCAACAAAACGTTTCCATCATCATCCAATGCTCTTCCGTCAACCATTATATTTAGATCAGCACAAAGTTGGGTGATTTTTAAACCAGTAATATATTCGGCCAAATGAGCAGCATGTGTTCCGATATCTCCCATGCAACCACTCTTTCCACTTTTTGTTGGATCTGTTCTCCAAGCTGCTTGTTGATTGCCTTCTCGTTCTGATAATTTACTCAACCAACCTTGAGGATATTCAACCCATACTTTTCTTACTTTACCTAAAACGCCATCGTTGATCATCGCTTTGGCCTGTTTAACCAATGGATACCCCGAATAAGTGTGGGTAAGGCAAAGGACAAGACCTGTTTGTTCTACAAGCTTTTTCAATTCTTTTGCTTCCTCCAATGAAAAAGTAATTGGCTTTTCAATTACTACATTGAAACCATTTTCCAAAGCCATTTTTGCAGGTGCGAAATGGGCAAAGTTGGGGGTTACGATGGTTACAAAATCCATTCTTTTATCTGCTGGTTGCAAACTTTCCTTTTCTATCATTTCCTGGTATGTCAGGTAAATTCTGTCTTCTGGAAGAAATAATGACTGGCCGGAATCTTTTGCAATTTCCGGATTGATGCTTAGTGCGCCACAAACCAATTCAACCAAACCATCCATATTGGAGGCATAGCGATGAATTGAGCCGATAAAGGCGTCTTTACCACCTCCAATCATGCCCATTCGTAATTTTCTTTTCATACTAGTAAATTTTAAGTTTGATTCTTATTATGTAGGTTTATTTTTTTACAATTTTACGGATTAATTGCAATATAACTTTAATAAAATAATTTAAGTACAATATCTAAACTTGTTTTCTAACGGTATTGTATACTGGCACAACCTATCCCTTGCAATTTTTTACCACTAAAAGGGCTTCTTTAGCCAAGTAACCGGGCCTTTATTTATCCTGTTGCTGTTTAGTTGCTATTCGTAGGTTTCAGGGTATGAACAAGCTGTTTAAAAAAATAATTGTTAATTTAACTATTTTAAATTAAAAATCAATAATATTACATTTCTCTTTTCGGATATCCTTTTTTTAACCTTTATAAAATCAACGATTATGCTAGCCAATGTTCAGAAAAAACAATTATTCTTAGCCAGTTGCTTGGCACTTTTAGTGACCTCTCTTTCATTTGGAATTCGTGCCGGTATACTTGGCCGACTTGGAGTTCAATTTGAATTGAATACCCAGCAGCTCGGAACAATTGCCGCTACTGCATTCTGGGGTTTTCCGCTTGCAATAGTAATAGGAGGAATGGTGGTAGATTCAATCGGGATGAAGAAATTATTGGTTGCTGCTTTTGTATTCCATTTAGCAGGAATATTACTTACCATTTTCGCTACCGGTTACTGGAGTTTGTTCATTTCAACGCTATTGGTTGGGATTGCAAACGGCACCGTAGAAGCGGCTTGTAACCCCTTGGTGGCTACCATTCACAGTGATAATAAAACAACTAAACTCAATCATTTCCATTTATGGTTTCCAGGTGGTATAGTTATTGGAACCCTGTTGGTATTCTTTTTAGATAAAATAGGAATCGGCTGGCAGGTGCAGGTGGGCTTGATGATTATCCCAACAGTTATTTACGGTTATTTATTCAGTAAGCTGGAATTTCCAGTTACAGAAAGAGTAGCGAGTGGTGTTTCTAGTGCAGAGATGTATAAGGCATTACTTAATCCATTATTTATTTTAATGATTATTTTAATGTTTGGAACCGCTATCACCGAATTGTTTACTGGTCAGTGGATCGATGTATTATTAAAAAATGTTACGGATAATGCTATTTTGTTATTAACATTGGAAACAGGTGTAATGGTTATTGGACGTGCTTTTGCAGGCCCTGTAGTTCATAAATTTTCACCATTGGGTGTATTGTTGATGTCATCTATTTTGGCAGCTGCCGGTTTATATCTTCTTGGACATACTTCAGGAAATATGCTTTTTGCAGGTGCAATTTTATTTGGCATGGGAGTTTGTTATTTTTGGCCTACCATGTTGGGTTTTGTATCCGAAAATTTGCCAAAGACCGGAGCCGTTGGGATGAACCTAATGGGTGCTGCGGGTATGTTTGCCGTATCGGTATACATGATTTTCATGGGCGGTTATTATGATAAATTATTGGCGGCACATATGGAAAACGGATTGGAAGAAGCCAAAAAAGCGGCAGGTCCTGAAATTATTAATGTTACCCTCATTATCCCAATCGTGTTGATTGTTGCATTCGCAGGATTATTTCTGTTTATGCGATCTAAAAAAACAAGCGCTGCATAAACTATTTTTTTATTTAATCGTTTAATAATTACAAATGTCGGATCAGCAAAACAGGCGAAATGCCATCAAAAATATATTAGTAGGTTCAGCAGCGCTTGGATCATCTTCTATGTTAACCTCTTTCAAAGAGAAAGGAAATATAAATGACAAACCATTGAAACTAAAAGGAAATATTAATCATTCTGTTTGTGCATGGTGCTACAGCAAAATGACCATTGAAGAATTATGCTTAGGGGTTAAGAAAATTGGTTTTTCAGCCATTGATTTGGTTGGCCCCAAAGACTGGCCCATTTTGCAAAAGCATGGGATCTTTTCTTCTATGTGCAATGGAGCAGAAACAGGTTTATCCGATGGTTTTGCCGAAAAGAAATTCCATGGAAAATTAATCCAGAATTATACAGAAATGATTCCGATGGTGGCTAAGGCGGGGTATAAAAACCTGATTTGTTTTAGTGGCAACCGTCGGGGAATGGATGATGAAACTGGGCTAGCTAATTCTGCAGAAGGGTTAAAAAAAATCATTGGATTGGCCGAAAAACATGGCGTTATTTTGCAGATGGAATTGCTTAACAGTAAAGTCAATCACAAAGATTATATGTGTGATCGATCCAATTGGGGAGTAGAATTGTGCAAAAGAGTAGGCTCTGAAAACTTTAAACTCCTCTATGATATTTATCATATGCAAATTGATGAGGGAGATGTAATTGCTACCATCCAGGCTAACCACCAATATTTCGGGCATTATCATACCGGAGGTGTTCCGGGAAGAAATGAAATTGATGACACCCAAGAGTTATATTACCCTGCCATCATGAAAGCGATTCTAGCAACCGGTTACAAAAATTATGTTGCACAAGAGTTTATACCTGCAAAGGAGGATAAAATGCAATCGTTAAAAGAGGCAATTAAAATATGCGATGTATAAATCCTCTTTGAATAATTTGCAATGCTTTCTTTAGAATTAAAAATATGTAATATAGAATGGCAGAAAATAAGTATGATGCAATTGTAGTAGGCTCTGGTATCAGTGGTGGCTGGGCAGCGAAGGAGTTAACCGAAAAAGGGCTGAAGGTTTTAATGCTAGAAAGAGGTAGAAATATTGAACACATAAAGGACTACCCGAGTGCTTCCAAAGCACCCTGGGAATTCCCCCATGCCGGTGGAAGAACCCAACAAATGATTCAAGATTACCCCGTTTTAAAAAGAGATTATCCACTCAATGAAATGAATCTTGATTATTGGGCAAAAGATAGCGAGAGTCCTTATACAGAGGTGAAGCGCTTTGATTGGTTTAGAGGGTACCATGTAGGTGGTCGTTCATTAATGTGGGGGCGTCAAAGTTATCGGTGGAGTGATTTCGATTTCGAGGCCAATTCAAAAGATGGCTTTGGAGTGGATTGGCCCATTCGCTACAAGGATATAGCTCCATGGTACGAGTATGCTGAAAAATTTGCAGGCATCAGTGGATCCATGGAAGGCTTGCCTCAGTTGCCGGATAGTCATTTTATGCCTGCCATGGAAATGAATTGCGTGGAAAAGGATGTAGCAGCTAGACTAAAAAAACATTATAATAACAGTCGTACCATGATCATCGGTCGTACTGCTAATATTACGGTTCCTCATGAGGGCAGAACTAATTGCCAGTATCAAAATAAATGTTGGTTGGGTTGTTCTTTTGGTGCTTATTTTAGCACACAATCTGCAACACTTCCTGCTGCTATGAAAACAGGCAATTTAACCGTTCGCCCATTTTCTATTGTTACCAAGCTTATTTATGATAAGGATACTAAAAAGGCGAAGGGAGTAGAAATACTAGATGCAGAAACCAATCAAACCTATGAGTTTTTTAGTAAAATCGTTTTTGTAAATGCGTCTACTTTAAACTCAACTTGGTTACTGATGAATTCTGCTACGGATATCTGGCCAGAAGGACTTGGCAGCAGTAGCAATGCATTGGGACATAATCTGATGGATCATCACCTTGGTGTAGGTGCTAGTGGAGATGTGGACGGCTATGAAGATAAATATACTTATGGACGTCGGGCAAATGGAATTTATATTCCACGATACCGTAATCTATTTGGTAGTAAGAGTGATTATTTACGTGGGTTCGGTTACCAGGGTGGCGCAAGTCGGGAAGGATGGAAAAGACAGGTGGCAGAATTGTCCATTGGTGCAGATTTTAAAGATGCATTGTCTGAGCCAGGGGATTGGAAAATGGGTATTGGAGGCTTCGGGGAAATCCTTCCTTATGCCGAAAATAAAGTAACTCTGGATAAAACTAAAAAAGATAAATGGGGGCTTAATGTGTTGGCCATTGATTGT
>JBIIVV010000261.1:0-4410 GCA_044339235.1 Ferruginibacter sp. | reverse complement strand
ATAGAACAGGAAGCGGACGCACTGTTGGATCATAATTATGATGGCATTCAGGAATTGGATAATGCATTGCCCCCCTGGTGGAAATATGGATTTATCATTACCATTGGTTTTGCATTTGTTTATCTGCTAAATTTTCATGTGCTGGGCAATGGTAAAAATCCAACGCAAGAATATGCCGCCGAAATGGAAATTGCAAAAATTGCTAAAGAGGTATATGATGCCAATAATAAAGACAAAATTGATGAGACGATGGTTCCGATGGCAGATGCCGCCGGTATTAAAATTGGAAAGGATGATTATATAGCCAATTGTATCGCTTGTCATGGTTTAAAAGGAGAGGGAGGTGCAGGTCCAAACCTTACCGATGATTATTGGATTCACAAAGGATCGCTCAATGATATTTACCATACACTTAAAGTAGGCTATGCAGATAAGGGAATGCAATCCTGGGAAATCAAATTTAGCCCTAAAGAGATGAGTGAAATTGCGAGTTATGTAAAAACGCTCAAAGGAACGAATCCTCCGGGCGCGAAGGCACCACAGGGAGATTTGTATGATGAAACTGCTCCTACAGATTCTTTATCAATCATTCAGCAGGGTAGTAAAAAGTAGTAAAGTAAGCGCATGTCATTGGAACAAGATAAAGGGGGATACGAATCTTTTAGAGATTCAGTTGCTACAATTAGTAAAGAGGGGAAACGAAATTTCCTTCATCCAAAAAAACCGACGGGTAAGCTGTATAATTTACGAAGTTGGTTCAGTGTTTTTTATTTAGTGGTTTTTTTTTCTGTTCCATTTATTAAGGTAAATGGGGCGCCACTGATGATGATCAATATTTTGGAACGCAAGTTCATTTTATTTGGGCTCATTTTTTGGCCCCAGGATTTTTTTATTTTCGGAATTGGCATGGTAACATTCATTGTATTTGTTATTTTATTTACAGTGGTGTTTGGGAGGATTTTTTGTGGATGGGCTTGTCCACAAACAATTTTTATGGAAATGGTTTTTAGAAAAATTGAATACTGGATAGATGGGGATGCAGCTCAGCAAAAGCAATTGAAGGCAATGCCTTGGAATGGGAAGAAGATACTGAAAAGAGGAATTAAATTTATCCTCTTCTTTTCTTTATCCTTCATTATTGCCAATTTTTTTTTGGCATATCTCATTAGTATGGATGAGTTGATTGCAGATATCACCAGTCCGGCATTACATATGGGTACACTTATTTCATTGCTGGTTTTTACCACCATATTTTTTCTAGTGTATTGGTGGTTTAGGGAGCAAGCCTGTATTGTAGTTTGTCCATATGGCCGGCTTCAGGGGGTACTGTTGGATAGAAATTCTATCGTAGTAGCCTATGACCGTTTAAGAGGTGAGCCAAGGGGAAGGCTTACCAAACAAAAAGAACAACACAATGAGGAGCATGTAAAATGTGTAGGTTGCAATGGAAGCAGTGCATGTAAAAGCAAGGAAGCAGAAATAGTAAAAGAAGAAATAACTGGAGACTGTATCGATTGTTATGCTTGTGTACGCGTTTGTCCAACGGGGATCGATATTCGAAACGGTACTCAGTTGGAATGTATTAATTGTACAGCTTGTATTGACGCTTGCGATGCAATCATGACAAGTATACATAAGCCGGTAGGACTGGTAAGATATGCATCCGAAAACAGTATTGTAGAAGGGGTGCAATTAAAGTTTAGTCCGCGAATAAAAGCGTATACGGCAGTGCTGGCACTATTAATATCATTGCTAGCTTTTCTGTTGGTTAGCCGCTCAGATTTGGATGCAAGATTAATGCGAACCAATGGGATGACGTATACTTCTTTACCGGATGGAAGGATTGAAAACCTATATAGTTTAAAATTGGCAAATAAAACCCATAAGGATATTTCCATAGGCCTTAAGCTTGAAAATTTGCCTGGAGAAATAGTTATGGTAGGTAGCAGTACGTTGGTGGTTAAAAAAGAAGCATATAGCAATATCCAGTTTTTTGTGAAGCTAAATCGAAAAGAGTTGAAGGGTTGGAAGACACCATTGGAAATTGGGTTATATGAAAATAATAAAAAAATAAAAACAATCACGGCAAAATTCATTGGGCCGGAAGTATATGAATAAGCTAGTCCAACAAAAAGGCAGTATACGATTTACTATGGATGGTTTGTAAGTCAAATTGGAATTAAAAAAAACAGTCAACAACTAAAAAATTAGAAGACATGAACTGGGGGTATAAAATAATAACAGTGTATGCGGTATTTATTTCCGGCATGCTTTTTCTGGCTTTTAAGTCAACCGAACAGAAAATTCAATTGGTAACCGAAGATTACTATGCCAAGGAATTGGTGTACCAGCAAAAAATTGATGAGATCAAAAGGACCGCCGCTTTATCTGCACCATTGGAACTGGCATTTAATAACCAAACCTTGACAATTATTTTCCCCAAAGATTTTTCAGCCAAAAAAATCACAGGGGCGGTAACCCTGTATTGCCCCTCTGATGAAAAAAAGGATCTCCATCAATCATTTGTTGCAAATGACAAGAAGGTGGTTATGTTGATGCAGGGAACTAAGCAAGGTTTGCATTACGTGAAATTAAGTTGGACGGTGGAAGGGATTAATTATTATTATGAAAAGAAAATAATCATATAACCATGGCAGCCTTATTTTTAACAGCATTGACATTGGGTATGATTGGAAGCTTTCATTGTATTGGAATGTGCGGACCGCTTGCATTTTCATTACCGATGAAAACGGATAGTGATTGGTCAAAATTTTCGGGAAGTTTCTTGTACAATATGGGAAGAATTGTAACGTATAGTGTATTAGGAATCGCATTCGGTATTGCAGGAAAAAGTTTTTCATTTTTTGGATTTCAACAGTGGTTATCCATTAGCATTGGAACAATCATTTTATTATTTCTAGTTGTCCCAAAAAGCTGGATGACACTTGTAGGAAAAAGCAATCGAATAACTGCCTATAACCAGGCAGTCAGGTCTTTATTGGGTCAGTTGTTTTTAAAAAAAACTTACCCAGCCTTATTTTCGATCGGGGTATTGAATGGCCTTTTGCCCTGCGGGTTAATTTATATGGCCATCGCCGGGGCGATTGCCACGGCAGATCCAGTAAGGAGTGCATTTTTTATGGCATCTTTTGGTTTGGGAACCTTGCCGGTAATGTGGAGCGTGTCTTTTTTTGGAAATTATATCGGGATTGGTTTGCGTCAAAAAATTCGAGGCGCTTATCCTATAATGATGGCAATGATGGCTTGCTTGCTAATTGTAAGAGGAATGGGTTTAGGAATACCTTATGTAAGCCCTTCTTTAAAATATAATGTAAAAGATATCCAGCAATGTTATCCTGCAGTTCGAAATAGTCAACCATCCATTTAATAAACTAAAATTTGTTAGTAACTGAATTTCATTAAAAAATCAAGCAATGAGTGGACCGAGCAAGATAGAGCAATTTTTACACGAAAACATAACGTGGAAGCGCCTGCTTGACTTTTTTAATCAAGAAAGTAGTTATTTAAAAAACAGGTTGAGTGAAGTGGTGGATAGGGCAACGGATAAAACACTTATTTCTACTGCAGAGCATTTCCAAAATGAGTTTATACTCAATGACGAATGCATACAAGATATTGGGAAGGATATTAAATTACAGGAAAAATCCCTTCAATTGACCCTTGCTCAAAAGAAGCTGCCAGACCCAAAGGCCTGTAAAATGCAGGACAAGCTTCGCAATGAAATGTTTTATTTAGAAAAAGAGTTCTCCAAATTGAAAAATGAGTTTAATCAGTATTTGCTTTCTATTGTACTGTAGTTGTATCTGATTTTAGCCGACCGCCTATCAACGACATATATATAAAAAATTAATATATTTATGTTTCACTTTAGTGAAACTTTATTATATTTGTGTTGTTGCCCAAAATCAGAAACATAGAAAGATTGTATTTTTCAAAAACTATTTTCAAGACTTCTTTAACAAGCAATCAAAAAAAGTAAAAGCAAAAATTGTTTGGACTTTTGACTTGGTTGAAGACTTACAGAGCGTTCCAGCAACTTATCTGAAACACATCGAAAATACGGACGGACTTTATGAAATTCGTGTTCAACTAGGCAATAATATTTTTCGCATTTTCTGTTTTTTTGACCAAGGGCAATTAATTGTTTTAGCAAATGGTTTCCAAAAGAAAACGCAAAAAACACCGAAACAAGAAATTGAATTAGCACTTACAATAAAAGCAGACTATGAAAACGAAAAATAAGCACTTAACAAATCTCGAAGCGTTTAAAGAAAAAAATTACGGCAAACGCGGGACAAAAAAGCGGGATGAACTTGAAGCAGGTTATGAAAGTTTTAAAATGGGTGCGTTAATCCACGACACACGTTTGGAAATGGGAATGACACAAGA
>JBIIVV010000260.1:0-4412 GCA_044339235.1 Ferruginibacter sp. | reverse complement strand
TGGAGGCTAAATAGTTTAAGCAACTCGTTTAAATCAACAAAGTCTTTTTTTGACCCCCTATTTACTATTGCTGCAATTTTCATTGCTGCTATTTCTTTTGAACTGGCTAACCTTATATTTTCTTCAACCAGTGGACTGTCAATCCAGTCATAAGGATAACAAACGATATCTATTTTAACATCATCTAAAAATAACGAATCAATTTTCTTTGACCTTTTAAATTCGCGTACAGTTCCAATGGATTGTAAAAATGCTAGAAGATCTTCCGAATCAATTTTTTCAGTGCCAAAAAAATCTAAATCTATTGACTTGCGATGCCCATGAATTAATGCTAGCGCTGTACCACCAACCAGGCGATAATTATTAAATAAATTAGATTCGTTTATTTTATTTAATAAATCCAATGTTGGCCCGTCAACAACCTTGTATTGTAGCATCTAAATTCTTCCTTTGGCGTATTTGAAATGGTTGCAATAAAATTTAAATCGATTGGGCTCATTGTTCTAAAAGTTTTTGCAGTATTTACTATCCCCTCCAATGTATATACTTTAACAATACATACCCATTCTTCCAAATTACCCCGCTCAATTACTCTTTCAATAATGGTTTTCTTGCTCCGTTCCCATTCTAATACATTAGGGTCAATATCCCAAAACAAATGCTTTGATAATAATTCAACAGGCTTTTTAGATTGTATGGATAGGGTTGTCACTGAATTTGTATAGTTTTTTTTAATTGAAATTGATTCTCAAACTCTTTTTCAGCTGGGTTAACCAACTAAAAATTGTTCGAAATTTTCTCGGTCAATATATTTTCTTCTAATAGGCGCTTAACCATAATATCGCGTTATAAAAGAAATTTGAATGCAATTCCTAATTTATTGCCTTTTTTCAGGATTCTATTCCTAATTTATTGCCATTTTTTAGGATTCTATTCCTTATTTATTGCCTTTTTATTATTTAGTCGACCCTCAAAAAGTTGAAAACTGCCATTCGATAAAGCTTTTGATCAAAATGAATCAATAAAGAACGACTGGATAATCAGCCAACTGATTAATAACCTTGCATTTCAACTAGTTTTTTTTGGTAAAAAAAGGGAACTATATAGGCTTGGAAACCTACGCGGAATAGCGATCCTTTACTTTTTTGCCTTGATGCAAAAAAGTAACAAAAAAAATCAAGCCTGCGAATAAAAAGGCTGAAATTTTCAACATCAGCCTAAAATCAAGGAACTCGCCGGCAGAGTAAGTTACTTGATGGGGTGTGCTGGCTCAAACAGCCTTGATTTTTTAACGGCTAATATTGAAAATTTCTAGCACTTTTTATTCAAGGGCACAAAACCCCTAATTTTCCAAATCGCCAAATCAAAGTTTTGAGGTTCGACTATTTAATACATCTCCGAAAACTCCACTACACCAGGAGCATGCCATTTTGGATGTAAATTTCTATTTTATTTAATTTACAACTACAACTTTTATTTTTACCCCCTTTTCGATTGCTATAGAATTTCTATTTCACATCCTTGCAACATCTTTCTACAAAACCCTCGCTTTGAAAAACCTATTTCATATTGCGCTCAGTTGGTTGGTAATAGTAAAATAGGTTTGGGCTTATGCTAAAATCCCCCTAACCATTCTTCTCCCCACCAGCCCCAACACCATCAAAAATCCTGCTAGGAAACCTCCCAACAAAATCCCCTTGGCCTTGCCAAATTTTTCCTTTTTTAAAGGTAGTATCGGCCGGTCAATGACCTGTATCAAGGGCGTTTCTTTGCGCAAGGTAACCTTGGCCATTTCGGTTTGCTGAACTAGTACGGTAAGTATTGCTGTATTGGCCTGCACATCCACCTGGCGACGGGCAGAAGGCACCCGCTGCAGATTCAATGCTGGGTTGAGGCCGAAGGTATTGTCGTTGGCTACGGCTACCCCCGTGATAGCGCCATTCAGCTCGCCCCGGATAGAATCTGTCTGCCGCTCCAAGATAGCCATATTCATATTGGCCTTCTTGCTTTTGGTGAGTACATAAAAATCAGATACTTCCTTGGCAATAGCCTCTGTAAAATTTTGGGCAAAGCGTTCATCAGTAGATTTCACCTCCACACTGATAATAGAAACCTTTTTATCCTTTTGGGCAACAACTAAACTATTCGCTGCTAGATTCTGGTACATCATACCCATAATGCTATCCTGCACACGGGTAAAATTGGCCCGATCTGCATTGGGTAAAAATTGGATATTTTGATAGCCCTCTTTCTTTTCCCAGGCTTTGCGCCACTGGGCATTTTGGATATACCATTCGGCAAAAGAGATGATTTTACCATCCACGGTAACGGGGTTCAATAAAGTTTGCTCCACCATGCGGCGCGACTTAAACAGTTCCAATAAATTGGCACCAGAAAATATACTACCAGCACTTCCGCCTACATCTATTCCAAACTGACTGGCCAGTCCCAGGGCACCGCTCAATCCTCCACCTCCGCCTGATTTTTCATCCTCCAAAACAAAAGACAGCGTAGCGGTGTAAATGGGTTTTTCATTGAAAGTATATAGTAAGCCAATGCCCGCGCCGATTATACCAGCGACTACGATTATCTTCCATTTGGATAATAAATACGCGTACCATTCCTTTAGTTTAAGGAGTAGGTCTTTCAGGCTGATTTCGTCGTCAGCGGATGAAGGGGATATGGTGGGGTCAGTCATGGTGATGTCTGATTTATTGATTTATGATTTATATGTCTGATTTAAATGTCTGATGTATGATTTTTTGATTTCTGATTTTTCTATGGACAACGATTATTCTTTTTCTGAAATATTGTGCGAATTTGAATGGATGCTTGGTGAATTGTCAATGGTCAATGGTGAAAATTCAATTATTTTACTCTTTCTGAAACACAATGCAAATTCGACCAGCACACTATCAGTTTTCAGTTTTCAATTTTCAGTTACTTCTATAGTTTTAGGATTGCAATCACCACCCCTGCTAGACTTACTAAGCCGCTGGTGAGGCCTACTATTTCGGCTGTGCTGGAGCTCTTTTTATCGGCTTCTTTTGGCACCACTATTTCGCTGCCTGGCTTTACCTTGGGATATACGTTAAAAAACAATAAACGCCTAGTTCTTGCGGCTCTTCCATTGGCATATACGATATAGGCTCTTTTTTTGAGCGCAAAAGGACTAAACCCTCCTGCTGCTCCAATATAACTCCCGAATCCTCTGCCCATCTCGTATGGCACCTGCGTACTCAATAATACTTCGCCACTTACCTTCACCTGTGCCTCAAACTTCGGGATATACAATTCATCCTTGGGATGCAAAATCAAATCACTGACCGTGCCGGGGTATTTTATAATTTGTGCCAGATCAATGGATACCTTGTCAAATTCCTGCAGAATTTCTTCCGCAATGGTTTCCGTTGAATCCTTTACTGCCTTCTTTAGCTTTTTGGCCACTTCTTCCGCCTTCAGTTTTTCTTGCTCCGTTTTAAATCTTTTAATAAAGGCCCCCTCGGGATAGGCATCCGGCGTTAAACCGCCTGCCCTTTTCAACAACTCACTTACCCTTTCATTGCGATTGCTCAGTACATAAGGCCCCGGATATTGCACCTGACCCATTATACTGACCGACTCAGGCAAGGTATAACCCGCTTTGCGCCGTATGGTGATTACATCAAAAGCTTGTAAGGGAATATTGTTTGCAGCAGCCGAGTTTAACTCGCCTTCACCATCAATATTTGCAATGATGATTAAACTGGCGCCATTATCTCCCGCCTTAATGGAATCTCTTTTTATCAAGCGCGCAATCTCAATCGTCTTGTAAGCTGCGTCGGAAAAACCGCCTGCCTGCACCACCAAGTCCTTCAGCGACAGGTTTTTCACAAAATCATATTGCCCCGGCACCCGCACTTCACCCTGGATGGTTACCTTAAACGAATCACGCAGGTCCTGCACCGAACTGATCAATACCTCATCTTCTCTTTGCAACAAACTGTTATTGGCCGCATCGCCAGCCAGCGCCTTGCGGATATCGAAAGATAGTATTGAACGCGTAAGGTCTTCCTGCAAGCGGATGATTTGTCCACGCCCTGTAAAAGCATCTTCTTTTAATCCGTCGGCTTTGCGAATGAGCTCCGCCACCGTCAAGCCCGGACTCAATCCATATACATCCGGCCTAAAAATAGCCCCCGTAATGCGCACTCGGTTGGCAAAACGATTTAATATTTTAGATGCTACTACTACATCACCCGTTTGTGGTTGATACTTGCTGTAATCTGCTGCCTCTAGGTCCGCCACCTTGCGCTCTTTATCATTGCGCTGAAATATTTTTACCGACGACTGGTAAGCCGTATCCGTAAAGCCGGAAGCAAAATCGAGTATGCCGGCAAAACTGTCGCCTGGCAATACCTCAAATATTCCCG
>JBIIVV010000069.1:0-14913 GCA_044339235.1 Ferruginibacter sp. | reverse complement strand
GCCTCCTCGAAGACATTGGATTCACTAAGAATGAAAATGAAAATCGAACAGATGCGTATGAGAGATTCCTTGCAAAAAGCAAAAGAGAAAATTCAACAGCAAATCGAAAAAATTGCTATCAGCAAAGCTAGTCCGGAAGCGTTGAGTGGATATTATTTGCAGCCCTATTTTTTATTGGTAAATAATATGGATTAAATTTTTCTAGCCTATCCCAAAGCGGAGGCTTAATTTCGATAACTAGTGTTTTTATACCAGGGTAAACGAAGGGGTTGATTTGGTTGTTTTTCATTTAGCGAATGCAAAAATTGGCAGGCTATGCTTAATTAGCGCTGCCAATTTTTTTTATTTTACATTTGCCATAGAAATTTCAACGCTACTTTTTAATTACACTTTCATGAAAAATACACCGTTTACCGAAAAACACCTAGCATTGGGTGCAAAGATGGCTTCATTTGCAGGATTTAATATGCCCATTAGTTATTCAGGTATCAACGATGAGCACGCTACCGTTCGTAACAATGCCGGAGTATTTGATGTAAGCCATATGGGCGAATTTATTTTAAAGGGCGAAAATGCGTTGGATTTGATTCAAAGAGTTACTACCAATGATGCAGCTAAATTGACTGCTGGTCAGGCCCAGTACAGTTGTCTGCCTAATAGGGAAGGGGGAATTGTAGATGACCTGCTGGTGTACTGCTTAGAACCCAACAAGTCGTATATGCTAGTAGTAAATGCGGGTAATATTGATAAGGACTGGAACTGGATTAGCAGCTTCAATGAAAAAGGGGTGGAGATGCATAATATATCCGACAAGACTTGTTTACTGGCTATTCAGGGACCAAATGCAACCAAAATACTACAATCATTAACCAACACGGATATTTTAAATTTAAAGTACTATACTTTCATTCGTACCAATTTTGCTGGGATTGATAATGTAATCATCAGCGCAACCGGTTATACAGGCGCAGGGGGTGTTGAAATTTATTTTGAGGACAAAGACAATGCAGCTGATATTATATGGAATGGAATATTTGCGGCCGGTGCTTCGAACGGCATTAAGCCAATCGGACTTGGAGCAAGAGATACATTGCGGCTTGAAATGGGTTTTTGTTTATACGGAAATGACATTAACGATACTACCTCACCGCTAGAGGCTGGCTTAGGTTGGATTACCAAATTCACCAAGGACTTCACCAACAGGTCTTTTTTTGAAACTCAAAAGGCGGAAGGAGTAACAAAAAAATTGGCAGGTTTCGAAATGATAGACAGGGGCATCGCTCGCCATGATCATGAAATCATGGATTCAAAAGGTAACATTATTGGAAAGGTGACTTCTGGAACCCAATCCCCTACATTGGGCAAGGCAATCGGCATGGGTTATGTAGCGATTGATTTCGCATCGATTGACAGTGAAATTTATATCAGCATCCGTAATTCTTTACTAAAAGCAACAGTGGTAAAAATGCCATTTGTTTAACTGATAACTATTTTAACTGAAAACTGAAAGTCCTTACTTGTCTATTAGAAAAAATCATCGGAGGGTATTTTAAAGGAAATTTTTCAAAAAAAACGGCTTGTTGTAATGGTCTATAATTTTAACGCTATCAGCTAATTATTTTCATGGGAAAAATCCATCTTACCACAGCTATCCACGCACCGGCAAAGAAAGTATTTGATTTAAGTCGGAATATCAATTTGCATCGAATATTTTCATCTGCCAACTATGAAACGGCGCTGGAAGGGATAACCACAGGGCTGATCAAAGAAAATGAAACGGTAACCTGGCAGGCCAAATATCTCCTTAAAAAAAGGGATTTTACTTTAAAAATCACCAGCATGGAGATGCCCCTCCATTTTACAACTCAGTTGCTAGAGCGGGGCTTTAAAAATTTTCGACATGAACATTATTTTAAAGCCTTCAAAAATGGCACATTTTTGATTGATGTGGTTGAGTTTGAAAGTTCATATGGCTTGATTGGAAAATGGATAGAGAAACTATTTCTTACCAGCTATATACATAATTTGCTCCTACAGCGTAATGAAGTAATTAAGCAATATGCTGAAAAAAGCAAGCAAAAGGTAATTGTGAAATAAATAAAATCAATGAAAGACGAAAAACCAGCCTTATTTACTGCTTTATCTCCTGCATTACTGCATTTGTATGATGTGAGTAGTAGTATCGTCGTGATAATCGATGTATTAAGAGCTACCTCCACTATTGCAACGGCATTGAACAACGGAGCAAAAGATATTATTCCAGTAGATAGTGTAGCAGAATGTATTCGGCTGGGCAAGCAAATAGCTGGAATTACTGCCGGGGAAAGGGATGGCTTGATTGCAGAAGGCTTATCTCATGGAAATTCTCCCTTTGAATATCCAGCGGAATTTGTTGCTGGCAAAACATTGGTCCTAACTACTACCAATGGCACCAAATTATTACACATGGCATTGGAAAAAGGGGCAAAGGGGATTATCACCGGCTCATTTCCCAATCTTTCAGCTGTATGCGACTACCTAATAGCCATGAAAATGCCAGTGATATTAGGCTGCGCAGCTTGGAAAGACAGGATGAATATTGAAGACACCCTATTTGCCGGAGCCGTAATCAGTCGCATTAAGCATCATTTTCATATAAACTGCGATTCATCCCAAGTAGCTGAAATCATGTACAATGATGCCAAAGCGGATTTATTTGAATTCATGAAGTCAAAAAATGCCTCCCATTACCACCGACTTTCCCGATTGGGACTAGAAAACGATATCCGGTATTGCCTAACAGCGGATGTAGCCAATATATTGTGCTTGTATGAGGGGGGAAAACTACTAAAAGGGAGTCTTTAGGCGATAAGTTTTAAAAGTAGTCATCTCTTTGAAGCAGTTTTTCTTTAATTTTGCAAATTGCTCTTTTCTGAATGGGTCATTCCACTAAAAAGAGGGATCAATTTCATTTTGTAAGTTAAACCGGACTCAATTGGCACTATCCCATTTAATCAAATATGTTTACAATACCGGTTCCGATGAGGTAATCCGAAGAGGAAAAAAAATTCATGCCATTGGTAATGTTGAATTGGTAGAGCATGATGAATTGCTGAATGGGGTAGTTTTTAGAGTTAAGGATGATATCTACAGTACGTATTACAAAGTCAATGTTCAAAAATATACAGATCCTCAATCATTATCCCTTCGTTGCAGCTGCCCATATAATATTGGCGATATATGCCGTCACGAAGTAGCCGCCCTTTTCCAGTTACAGGAATTGATAGATAAAAATATGCTCGGCACTAACAATGCTGTTTATAGCCAGCGGCATACGGTGGCAAAGATGAAATACATTGATCTTAAAACCATCCGACTGCTTTGTTCACCAGACATGTATGATGCGGCCGAAACAATTTTAGAAACAACCAAGGCTACTATCCTAGTTTCAGCCAATGAAAGAGTAGAAGCAGAATTGAAACTTGATGGACAGTTGTTTCCGATTTTGATTCAAAAAAATGACGAACGAAATTTTGACAGCTCCTGCAAATGCGCCGAAACATCCTATCCGCTATGTGTGCACAAGACGACTTTATTTCTTCAATTATTTAGGCAATACGGTCCATATTATTTTGACACAATTCGCAACTGGGACAAGGAAAAAAATAAGTTGTTACAGATCTATGGGTATAATTTATCTGATGATCTGACTGGAAAGTTTGAGTTTGTATATAAAGAGGGAAAACCGTTTCTTATTTTACTAGACACTTCCATCAAAAGAGTAGCCCAGACAATTCCCGCCTTTAAACCTGCCTATCTGCAAGATAGCAGACCCACTGAAATTGAAGAGCCAGCATCTATTCCTACCGCGACTAAAAAACTTGGCTTGGTTTTTAACTTTACTGCCGCAGCTTATCCGTATTTTGTAGTAGATGCTATTCAGGGGGATGTAGATGAAAAAACGAACACGCTGATTGGGAAGGCTGAAAAATTAGACCTTACCAAATTTGTGAACACTGACCTCTATAGCGAAGATGACAAAATGCTGTTACAGCAAATTAGAAAACTACAGACATCTGAAGTAAACAAATACCTAAATAGAAATTCACCCTTTAGCGGAATCTGGGAAAATATCATTCAAACAGATGGAGATGAATTACCTGAAGAAACTAGGTTATTGATTACAGAATACTTTCAACCCAAACTAAAAAAAATATTTGAGGAGCAAAAAAGCAACTCGTTCATTTATTATTTACCAGAAAAAAAGAGTTTTAAAACCGATAATTTGGTGGAAGTGTCCTTGAGCGAAAACTGTATTGCACCGCAGTTTAAGATCGCATTGTATGGAGGTCATTTTGAGCTGCAATGCTTATTGAATATTAATGGAGCGGCACAGCCTGTTACTGATAATGAATGTTACAACAGTATTCTTTATTTATACAATCACACTTTTTATCTCTGGCAAAAACCCGAAGATGCATTACAGGCTGAAAAATTTATCAAGAACGGTAACATACCGCTGACCAAAGAAAACTGGTCTGCTCAAATGCAGAAGCTCATCATGCCATTAACCCAGGAATACCTGGTAGAGTTTGACAAATCCCTTATCAAGGAAATAAAAAGTGGTGAGCCGGAAGTAAAACTGATGCTGCAGGAAAAGGGCGATTACCTAGTATTTCAACCGATTTTTACATACAAGGGTTTTGAAACAAAGGCAACCGATAAGGATACTATCACCATTCCGGATGGAGATAAAATTTTAATTGTTCATAGAAACAAAGAAGCGGAAATGCGGTTTATAGATAAGCTGAGTTCATTGCATTCTCAGTTTATACGCCCAGAAGAAGGCAACAGTTTAATATTAAAAGGCCCAGAGGTATTAAAAAACAACTGGTTTTTCTTGTTTGTAGATTCTATGAAGGAATCTAAAGTGCCTGTATTTGGTTTTGAAGCGCTTAGAAATTTTCGTTTTAATACGGCAAGGCCGTCTACCCATATTCATGTAAGCAGCGGGCTAGACTGGTTTGATGCAAAAGTGGAGTTGGATTTCGAAGGGCAGCGAGTAGGTATCAATGAAATTAAAAGGGCATTGGCCTCCAAGCAATCTTTTGTTCAGCTGAATGATGGCACATTGGGAATATTACCCGATGAATGGCTCAAAAAGTACTCCCTGTTATTTAAGGTGGGCGATGGAAAAAATGACAAGCTCCGCTTGTCAAAATATCACATGAGTGTGATTGATGAGCTTTACCAAAATCGAGATGCAACAGAACTAAGTTTTGCACTCGATGAAAAATTTGAACGGATCAGGGAATTCAGAAATATACCGGAAATTGTTGCGCCAATTAATTTGCAGGCCATTCTAAGACCTTATCAAACAGCAGGCTATCAATGGCTCAATTATTTAAATGAAGTAGGCTGGGGCGGTATTTTGGCAGATGACATGGGATTGGGTAAAACAGTTCAGGCGCTTACGATGTTGCAGCATTACAAAACCCAGGAGGGAAAATTAACTGCCATTGTAGTTTGCCCAACTACCTTGATTTATAACTGGGAAAACGAGATCAAAAAATTCACCCCAGATCTTAGCTGGAGAATCCATCATGGAAGTACGCGTACCAAAGACATTGCAGCATTACAGGATGCAAATATTATCATTACTACTTACGGCACTTTACGAAGTGACATCCAGTTGCTAATGAAGGTTCTTTTTGATTATGTGGTGTTGGATGAAAGTCAGGCAATTAAAAATCCAGCATCCAAAGTAACAAAGGCAGCTTGTCTATTGATTGCAAAAAACAGGGTATGTATGAGTGGTACCCCACTTCAAAATAACACATTTGATATTTTTGCACAAATGAATTTTCTCAATCCGGGATTGCTGGGAAGTATGGATTTTTTCCGAAATGAGTTTGCTAATCCTATTGATAAATTTGGCGAACAAGATCAAAAAGATCATCTTAGAAAATTATTGTATCCTTTTATTTTACGAAGAACTAAGGAACAGGTGGCAAAGGATTTACCTGAAAAAACAGAAACGATTTTATTTTGCGAAATGGAAAAGGAGCAGCGGAAAATTTATGATGCATACCGCAATAGCTATCGCGATAAGATTATGGGAGTGATTGACCAACAGGGTATTGATAAATCCCAACTAACTATTTTGCAGGGCCTGATGAAATTGCGACAGATTTGTGACAGCCCGGCAATTTTGAATGAAGAAGAAAAGTACCCCAACCATTCTATCAAGCTTGATGAGTTAACTCGGGAGATTGGAGAAAATATAGGAGCGCACAAGGCATTGATATTCTCCCAATTCTTGGGAATGCTTTCTCTTATCAAAGATAAATTAAGAGAAGCAGGGGTGCCATTTGAGTATTTCGACGGAAGTACCAGCATTAATGACCGACAAAAGGCAATTGATAATTTTCAAAACAAAGACGAAAGCCGGGTATTTCTGATTTCATTAAAGGCCGGTGGAGTGGGGTTGAACCTTACGGCTGCAGATTACGTTTATATTGTGGACCCTTGGTGGAATCCAGCAGTGGAGCAGCAGGCCATTGACCGAACGCATCGTATTGGGCAAACAAAAAACATCTTCGCCTATCGAATGATTTGTATTGATACGATAGAAGATAAAATCCTGCAACTGCAGGAACGCAAACGCAAACTAGCCAGTGAACTAATTTCTGACGATGTCAATTTTGTAAAAGCGTTGAGCAAGGCAGATGTCGAGTATCTTTTCAGTTAGCATCGAAAAAATATCAGGAATTGAGATAGTCTCGCAAACGCTTCATATTACGCTTATCGTTTGATTCAAAAAGCGTCTTAAAAACGTTTTGAAAAAACTTTAACAAGACCGAAAAAAATGACGGAGAGTAGGTATGTGTATTCATAAAATTAGGATTTACTGTAAAGTTAAAAATACAGCTAGCCTAAGTCAATGGCAATAGTTCTAATCCCTCGTAGTGATTGTTCTAGCATTTTATCAAATGTATTGGGTATACAAATTGCCGATTTTTATATTCGATAAAAAGGACTAAAACTGTAGCAGAAAGTATTTGCTAATATAGATATCGGTAGCGTATCGCTTTAATATTGCACTATGTGTATACAGAAGGAGGGCTAGGTAAAATCGGGTTTGGGTTTTGTTAATGGGGTTACTAGTTTTCTTTTTCCCCGACTAATATCATAGCCCGCTGCAGAAAAGGAGCTAAACAGAGACGCTTCAAATGCAATCAATATTTCATCTGACTGATAAAACACTTGCTGTTGTTTTTCCCCAATTTCATTGCATATCCTACCCATTTCTAACATGGATTTTGGCCGCAATATGATTGCGTCACATTCATTCAGTTCGATCACAATAATGTTGAAATCATCCTCATAAATAATATCGCCCTCAGCCAGTGATTGATTTTCACTATTCAATTCGATGACCATATCTACCCCCGCAATTGTTTGCTTTTGGAATACCATTTTATTGGTTTCATGCCATTCCAGCATCAGGTAATCAACTTTACGATTATTGATGTTAAAAAAATTGACGTTGCCTATTTTTTCAGTAATTAGCATGGAGGATAAAAAATTTAAAAATCGGTCTTTAATTTTTATAAATGAATGGCGGCGCCTATTATTTGGCAGATTAAGCCAACTAGCAAACCTGCATAAATTTCTTTTGGTCGGTGGTCGCTTACTATCATCCGGGAACTGCAGACGAGGCCTGTTATCAAAAAGGCAACCGTTAATGGACCCGTCATCAGCATAGTATTTTGTTGCATGATTACCAGCAATAAACCCAGCAATCCACCCATCCCTATTGCATGCATGCTTATTTTATAATAAATATTCGCAATTAAAGCAGCGGATGAGGATATGAAAACTCCAAACATAAATGCAACCAATACTCTCGGAACAAAATTTTGTTCTCTCAATACATATTGTGTCCAAAAGAAAAAAGTCATGGATGCGATGTATGGAATGATTCTGTCTTTTTGAGTCTTTAAAAAAACAGATTCGATAAAACCTAATCCTTTGAGTAGCAGAATGGCAATCACAGGAAATGCAAAGGCATTAATGGCTACAAGCAGCAATATTTTATATTTTCCCATTGAGCTAAAGCCTATAAAATAGGTAGGGTGGATAAAAGCCAGTGCCCAGGTTACATAGAGCGGAATAAGAATAGGGTGAAATGTGTAAGAAAAAAAGTTAGCCAATAGCCGTATCATTGGCGAGTGATTAACAGACTCATTCGATAGAATCTTTCTATTTTCTACAATCTCGCTTTGCATTTGCATATTTTTAATCCCCTTTTAAGTGGGGGTTTGATTTATAATTCCTTTCTTAATCTTGCAACAGGCACATTTAATTGCTCTCTGTATTTAGCAACTGTTCTTCTTGCAATATTATATCCTTTTTCTTGTAGCAATTCAGTCAATCTTTCATCACTTAAAGGGTGCTTTTTACTTTCTTCGCCAATTAGATCACTCAGAATTTTTTTCACTTCCCTTGTACTAACTTCCTCCCCACTGTCAGTTTGTAAACTTTCACTGAAAAAGAATTTTAATCGGTAGGTGCCAAATTCGGTCTGAACAAACTTGCTGTTGGCAACCCTGCTTACCGTACTGATATCGAGATTAGTCTTTTCAGCAATATCTTTTAAAATCATTGGCCTCATTTCGGTTTCGTCGCCGGTTACAAAAAAATCATATTGGTAATTCATGATGGCTTCCATTGTACTCAGCAGCGTGTGTTGTCGTTGCTTAATGGCATCAATAAACCATTTGGCGGAATCAATTTTTTGCTTGATAAACAATACCGCTTCTTTTTGTCTTTTATCTTTTTTTGTGCCTCGATCATAATCTTTCAGCATATCGCGGTAACCTTCGCTTATTCGAAGATCAGGGGCATTTCGGCTGTTGAGGGTGAGTTCCAATTTGCCGATATTATTTACTATAAAAAAATCGGGGATAACATACCCTTCTCCTTTACCACTCCCGCCAACATTTCCGCCGGGCTTTGGATTTAACTTGACAATTTGGTGAATGATTTCTCTAAGTTGATCATCGGTAATATTTAGCCCACGTTCAATTTTTTCGTAGTGCTTTTTGGTGAATTCTTCAAAATATTTACTCAACACTTTGATGGCCATTTCAACAGTACCACCTTCTCCAATCCTTCTTTCCAATTGAATGAGCAAGCATTCCTGTAAATTTCTAGCACATACTCCTGGAGGATCGAACTGTTGAATTTGTACTATCAATTCTACTATTTCCGTTTCCGTAGTATGTACATTTTGTCTGAAAGCAAGATCGTCTACGATGGCACTGATATCTCTTCTTAGATATCCGTCATCATCCAGGTTGCCTATAATTTGCTCGGCTACCAGTTGTTTGTGTTCATCCAAGTTTAATTGACCAACCTGTTCAAGCATGATATCAATAAATCCGGTTTCCACTTTATATGGAATTACTTTATTGTCATCTGGATCCGGATAATTTTCATCCCTCATTTTATAATCTGCGATATCATCATCCCCATCTTGCACATAATCGCTGATATCAATATTTTCATAATCATCCTTGCTACCATCGAGCTCAAACTCATCTTCTTTCTTTTCAAATTCCTCCGTTGGGTCATTTTCAAACTCCTCAACATCCTCTTCTTCCCCTGTTTCCAAAGCTGGATTTTCTTCCAGCTCTTCCTTGATTCGTTCTTCCAATAAGGCAGTAGGCACCTGCAGTAATTTCATTAACTGAATTTGCTGGGGGGATAATTTTTGTAATTGCCTTTGATATAGTCCCTGACTTAAAGCCATATTGGTTGATAGTATCTCAGTAGAGATTGTTTTGGTTGAATGAATTGTTAACAGCTTTGTTGTACGGTAAGCTCAAAACTGATAGGTGAAAAATAAGCTGTTGTTGGATCACGGCATTCCCGAGTTACAGCATTCTCAATAGCCAATTACAATGGCAAGAAGTCTGCTAATAAAAAGGGTACCGAAAACTACCTATGTAGTATTCCAATTTGCAGTAAATTTACAAACATTCAACAACGAAAAGTGAATAAAAAAGCTAAAATTATATTTTTTTGCATGGTTTTTGTGGTGGCCAATGCTTTTTCACAAAACCAAGGAGAAAATCCGGCTACATCATTACGGCAGTTATTACTGAAAAGCCCTTATGGAAAAACGGTTGATGCCTTTCAAATGCCTATCCCTTCGGCAGTGGCAAAGCAGGTGATTGCCCCAAACTATTATACAGACCGGTTAGGGTATTTTTGTAAGCAGGAAATAAAATTTGAAAAAAATACGGGGATACCATTGCGTTTTCGTCTAGGCAGTGTAGTGGATTGTGATCGCCTGGAGGGGAAGTACCGCAAAAATTAGGATTACTCAAGCTTTATAGAAAAGATAGCTGCCGACTCAAAAAGCCGGCAGTTATTTTAATAAGTTACCGCATGGTCATTCAATACCTTTTTTATTACTTCGCTCATTAGTCTACCCTTTTCCTGAATTTGCTCTGGAGTCCATAATAAACTAATGAGGGTGGAAACACATCTACTCATTACTGCATCGCTGGCAGAAAAATCTTTGTTGGCATGATGGATTACAGCAGCCTTCAGATCGGGATGCAATTTATTGAGGGTAACTGATTTTTTTAAATGTTCCCACTTACTGATATAGTGCCAGTTATTATCGAACCAATAAAAATGTCCTCCCATAATTCCCTGCGTCCTCATTTCACTCACTACTGCTTTTGTAATTTCGGCTGAGGGTAAAAACCAGCTTAAAAAAGTACAACTATCTCCTGCTTCATCCGGCACCCTACGAAAAGAGATTTCGGGTATCAATGATAAAATGTCCCTTAAAGCTTTATTATTGGCCCGCTGGGTAGCTAAAAACTGGGGCAATTTTTTTATTTGGGCAAGTCCAACTGCAGCATGCAATTCGCTGATACGTGAATTGTATCCGATAAAAGGATGCAGGTCGGCACCTCTATCTACTCCTTTATGGTCATGGCCATGGTCACTAAAACCATCGCAGGCCTCATAAATATCTTCTCGGTTGGTCATTACCACACCTCCTTCTGCACAGGTGATGGTTTTTACAAAATCAAAACTAAAAGTGCCGGCATCACCAATGGTACCCAATTTTTTGCCTTTGTAAGTTGCGCCAATACTCTGGCAGGCATCTTCCAGTAACACTAGCTGGTGGGCTTTACAAATAGCCATCAGTTCATCCATGTCCGCCATACTTCCGCACATATGCACTGGCATGACACATTTTGTTTGAGGGGTAAGAGCATTTCTCACTGCTATCGGACTCAATGTGAGGGTATCGTCTACATCTACTAATACAGGAATGGCGCCTACACTAAGCACCGCTTCAAAGCTTGCAACAAATGTGAAGGCGGGTATAATTACTTCATCTCCATAGCCTATCCCAAGCGCCGTTAATGCAGCTGTTAATGCAGCTGTTCCACTACTTACCAGTTGAGCATGCTTACAGTCAAAGCTTGAGCAAATGGCTTGCTCCAGTTCCTTTGCCTTCCAGATTCCTTTACGGGCGCCGTCAAAACCGTATCGCATAAGAATACCGGTTTCTAATACATCATTTACTTCTTTTCTTTCTTCATCGCCAAAAAATTCAAAACCGGGCATAGTGGTAGCATTTTTAGTAAAAAATATATCTGCAAAGGTAGATAAATCGGGATGTAAAAATAGCAAAGGCAGCTAAACGAAGAATTGGTGACTAAAAGAATTAAATGACTGATTTTTTAGGAGACAGCGTACTTAAAAATTAAAATCGCTTAACAAGTAGGCAGTTTCATCAAAAGGGTATTAACTTTGTGATTCGATGAAAAAGATCACCCTTATTATTTTATTCGCTGTCCAAATCTTGTTGTTTTCGCAGTTTACTGTTGATGCCCAGTGCTCATTATGTACAAAAACTGCACAACAAATGGGAGAAAAGCCTGCGCAAGGAATGAATAGCGGTATCCTATACCTGATGATGATGCCTTTTGTTATTGTAGGTTTTATTGGCTTCCGCTGGTGGAAACAAAACAAAGCGGCAGAAGAGCAATCCTAGCTTTTTTTCAATAGGATTGGGTAAATTGATACAAGTTGAAATCCTCCCCCGCTGCAGCTATTTTCTTTTTCAGGTCATTTTTATCCACCCCTGCCATTCTTTTTTGACTAATTAAATAGTAGGCTTTTTCTGTAAGCAGCCAAGACCGCTTTTCATTCAATACAGGATGAGCAATTTGATTCAATATAGCATTGTATAATGCTTCGATTCCCTGTTTCGTAGCAGCCACCATTTTGATAACGGGAATGGGTATGTTTTTTGTATGAAAAGCGGGGGCCAGCATCGACGCAAGGTTGCTCACGAATAAATCCGCATCCGGCCGATCTGCCTTGTTGACGACAAATATGTCGGCAATTTCCATTAATCCAGCTTTCATGGTTTGAATTTCATCGCCTGCTTCTGGCACCACCACCACAACAGTGATATCGGCCAAGCCTGCGATTTCAATTTCACTTTGTCCTATCCCTACTGTTTCGATTATGACATAGTCAACCGGAGCTGCCTTTAAAAGGTCAGTTATTTCAATAATTTTTGGATGCAAGCCTCCAAGAGCCCCCCTGGTGGCTAGTGAGCGAATAAACACATTCGGGTTATTGTACCAGTCGCTCATTCTGATCCTGTCGCCCAACAGTGCGCCTAGGTTAAAAGGAGACGAAGGATCAATACAAAGGACGCCCACTTTTTTACCCTCCTTCGTTAAAGTATCTATTAGCGCGTCTACTAGTGTGCTTTTGCCCGCACCTGGAGGGCCGGTAATTCCAATGACAGGTTGTTGGCTGGAAGGTAGTGATTGCAATAGCAATTCATAACCAGGTACTTCATTTTCTACCAGTGAAATACTACGGGCCAAAGCTTTTACATCGCCTTGCTGAATTTGATACAGGTATTGCTGCCACATACAACAAAATTGATTGTAATTAAATCAAATTCCAAAAAAGCCGCTGACTGTTTTGATTAATTCACCAACGGACTCAATAAAGGGTATGATTACTTCGATTTGGATCGAATGTTTTGTAAACACAGCTGCCAGCTAAACTCGTTTCAATTTTGAGCATTATCTTCGATAAAATTTTGAGTTGCAGCAAATGACCAACTTTATACCGATATTTCCGCTGGCTGTTGTTGTATACCCTGGGGAGGAGTTAAACCTGCATATATTTGAACCTAGGTACAAGCAGCTAATTCTTGAAGCGAAGGAAAGCAAAAAAACTTTTGGGATACCCTCTGTTATTAACGACCAAGTAAGTGAAATGGGAACCTTGATGGAATTACTTGAAATAAAGGAGGTGTATGATAATGGGGAAATGGATATCAGGACCAGGGGTATTAAAGTCTTTCGGATATTGGAGTTGGTAAAATCAATCCCTGACAAACTATACGGGGGAGCCATCGTAAATTATCCAGAAAATTATGCCAATGGCAACCGGCTTTTAATGAAAAAAGTAATTGCGAGTATACGAAGGTTGCATGCCATATTAAAAGTAAACAAATCATTTAAACATGCTGATGAAGAATTGTGGAGCTATGAAGTGGCCCATCATGCAGGGTTGTCTTTGAATGAAGAATATGATTTATTGCAATTAATGCAAGAGTTGCAAAGGCAGGAATATTTAAGGCAACATTTACTGAAAGTTTTGCCAGTAGTAACCGAAATGGAAACACTAAAGGAAAGAATACAATTAAACGGGCATTTTAAAAATTTGAGTGGATTTAATTTTTGATTTATTTTCCAAAGCTGATTTTGCCACTTAGTAATGGAAAAGCTTTATTGAATGACAATTGATAGTACTAAAAATTAAAATCTACATTTACGGGATACATACTATCAAGGATGAATAGCCGACAGCTGAAGCGAAAACATTTAACTACCCATCAAATACCAGTATATGACCACTACGCTCTGCCTTGATTTTGGGAATACCCGATTAAAAGCGGCCCTATTTGAAAATGATATTTTTAAAGTGGAATTGGAACTAGGTGATGATAGTAATGAAACAGTCGAAAAATTACTTGAACAATACCAGCCTCAGAAATCGATTTTGTCATCTGTGATTAATCATAATCCTGGAGTTGAAACCATTCTTGCTGAGCAAACTCGCTTTCACAAATTATCTCATCTTACGAAGGCTAATTTTACGACTCCAGTGGGCAAGCCCGAAACGATTGGTGCCGATCGATTGGCATTAGTAGCAGCAGCAGTTCATTATTTTCCCCGAAAGAATAATTTGGTAGTAGGATTGGGCAGTTGCATTACCTATAATTTCATTAATCAGGACCATGAATTTTTGGGAGGAAGCATTTCGCCGGGCATGGAGATGCGATTTAAATCGATGAATCAGCAGACCGCTTTGCTACCCTTGGTTCAAAAAGACTGGAATTTCCCCGTAATTGGCTATGATACCAAAACTAATTTACAGAGCGGTGTAATTGCCGGAATTACCTATGAAATAGGCGGTTTTATTGACTTTTATGCCCAGAAATATGCCAACTTTAACGTGGTTTTAACCGGGGGGGATGCGGGCTATTTTGCCCGTCAACTTAAAAACAGGATATTTGCAGACTTAAATTTCTTATTCAAAGGACTGTATGCACTTAGCGAAACGAACAATTACTAAAATTTTATCCGTACTCATTGTAGCTGGTGGCTTGCAGCATGCGGTTTTTGCCCAGGAAAACTCTCCTTATTCCAGATATGGTTTGGGTGATATTGTTCCCAAAACAAATATTGTATCTCGTGGAATGGGAGGTATTTCGGCAGGGTATTCCGATTATCAAAGTATCAACTTTATTAACCCAGCCAGTTATAGTAATTTAAGGAGCACTATTTTTGAATTCGGGGTAGA
>JBIIVV010000068.1:0-14954 GCA_044339235.1 Ferruginibacter sp. | reverse complement strand
TTTCAGGATCATTTGAAGGAAATCAATATGCGTCGCAATACGCTTGAACATAAATTATATGTTGCCAACAGAAATGAGGAATTGCTTCAATTGATGCGAATCCAAAAAAGCTTGGTATATTTTTTAACTGCCTTGCGAAGCAATGAGTTGTTGATGATGAAAATGGTGAGAACCAACTTTTTGCAACTCAATGAAGATGAAAAAGACTTTTTGGATGATTTGATTGTGGAAACCAGTCAGGCCCTAGAAATGGCCAATACCTACACCAATATACTCAGCAGTACACTGGATGCATTTGCTAGTATTATCAGCAATAATCAAAATGAAGTACTTAAACGCCTGACTACCCTTACCATCGTATTAACAGTGCCTACTTTGATTGCCAGTATTTATGGAATGAACGTACCTATCCCCTACAAGGATACCCCTTATGCTTTTTGGATACCGGTTATTATCTCATTGATGATATTGATTGTGGTAGGTTGGAACTATATTAAAAGGGTAAAAAAATAAACCATATGAGTCTAATATTGTCTGTACGCGTATATGGAATTTTAATGAATGAGGCAAAGCAGGTATTGGTAAGCGATGAATATATCAGAGGAGAATATTTCACCAAATTTCCTGGTGGCGGACTCGATATCGGGGAAGGAACAAGGGATTGTTTGAAACGCGAGTTTATGGAAGAAATGAATCTCGAAGTAGCCATCGGTGAGCATATCTATACCACTGATTTTTTTCAAATAAGTGCATTCAATTCGGCACATCAAATACTGTCTATCTATTATGCGGCAACGGCTTTGGAGCCTATCAAAGTGCCCTTAAGAACCATTGAATTTGATTTTGACGAGCAGCAGCTGCAAGTGTATGCAAAAACTCAGCAAATAGAAACTTTCCGTTTTGTTGATTGGGATAATTTTTCTGGTGATAAAGTGACATTGCCTATTGATAAAATTGTTGCTGATTTGGTAAAAGGCAATAAATAAAAAATAGCAGCCTTTTGAGACTGCTATTTTTTCTAAATGAATCAAGTAATTTTATATTCTCCAATCAATTGCTTTTCCATTCATTGTTTTTGAAATTCATATCTGGAAATATTTTGTCCGGATCAATGGTTACTTTTTTGAGTTTTTCGCCACTGGGTAATTTTATTTTTTTGAACTGCGCATTATTCCATATTTCCACTGGAAGTTTCATGGTACCTTTTACACCGCTAATGCTTTCGTACAATAAGTTTACAGGCATAGCCATTTGGTCAAGATTGGCAATGGTTACAATCGCTCCATTTGCAGGATCGCTATTTACATATGAAACAGAAACGACTGACTGATCAAGTTGATAGTTTTCTACAAACCATCCTTTCCAAAACCAACTTAAATTTTCACCAGATACGTTGTCCATTGTTTTGAAAAAATCCCATGGAGTTGGATGCTTATACGCCCATCGTTGAATATAGGTTTTGAAAGCATAATCAAATCGTTCGGGTCCTAATATATCGTTGCGCAACAATTGTAATCCATAGCCAGGTTTTGAATACAATGCTGTGCCAATGTTATTTTCATGAAGCGCATCTGGTGCACTTAGGATGGTTTCGCTATTTTCACCAAACATGTATCCAGCTCTATATTCCATAGAAGTTGGGGGCGATTTATATTCCCCATTATTAAAATCATCATCTGCCAAAGAATTGATAAAAGTGTTGAACCCTTCATCCATCCAGCCATATTTTCGTTCATTACTTCCCACTATCATCGGAAACCAGGTATGACCAAATTCGTGATCGGTAACACCAAAAAGCCCGTCTGTTTTTGCATCATAGCCACAAAATACAATACCCGGATATTCCATGCCGGATACATTACTTGCTACATTGGTTGCTACCGGATACGGATAGGTGAGCCACCTTTTGCTATAATTTTCAATGCTTCCCTTTATGTACTCGGTTGATCTACTCCATGCTTTTTCTCCCTTGCTTTCTGCTGGATATACACTCATGGCAAGTGAAGTTTTACCCTCAGGCAAATTGATTTTTGCAGCATCCCAGATAAACGATTTAGAGGAAGCCCAAGATACATCTCGAGCATTGTTGATTTTAAAATGCCAGGTTAGGGAAGACTTGGATGGCCTAGATAAAGGATCTGACAGTTCATTTTCGGAACGAATCATCACTGTTCGATCACTTTTTTTCGCAGCTTCCATCCGTTTTAGCTGATTAGGAGTCAACACTTCCGATGGATTCAGTAATTCTCCACTAGCCACCACAATATGAGATGCTGGGACGGTGATAGCAAAATCAAAATTGCCATATTCGAGGTAAAACTCACTAGGGCCCAAATAAGGAAGCGTATTCCAACCTTCTACATCATCAAATACACACATGCGTGGATACCACTGCGCTACAGTAAATATGTCGCCATTTTTAGTTGATAATATTCCACTTCGGTCAGCTCCGTATTGAGCTAGGGTAAATGAATAATCTATTTTGATAGTAACCACATCGCCTGATGCAGCCATCGGCTTGGGTAACCTTATTTGCATTCTAGTATCTGTAATAATATAATCTGCTACCAGTAAATCATTCACCTTGATGGCGCTGATGGTATATCCACCATTGAAATTACTCTTAGCGTCTCCATAACGGCTGCGTCCATCCACTGGCATTCTTGCTTGGCCACGACTATTTTGATTAAAAAAGTTTTGATCTAGTTGCAACCATAAAAAGGGTAAACTATGCGGACTGTTATTCTTATAAGTGATGATTACGGTGCCGGTAATCAAATGGCTACTATCATTCAGTGTGGCTGCTATTTGATAATCTGCCCTGTTTTGCCAATACCCTTTATTAGGTTCACCAGAAGCAGCCCTGGTAATACTTTCTCCAGAACTGTAAAAAACAGGTGAAAATAATGCGTGTGGATCGTAATTAGATATTAGATTCGACTCATTTTGCACTTGGGCAGAGGCGAAAATAGGTAGACCAATACAAAAAATACAAAACAATAATTTCATACTGATTAATTTTATTTTAATGAAGTTAGTTGAAATTTTTAATTGTAAATGAAAACCCAATTTACTGCCATTCAAGAAGCAATTTCCTTCCCGACTCCTTAATAATTGGATCATCTTCGGTTTTATTGGGTACAGAAAGCATTTTTATAATTGTTGCAATGGCTTTATCAGTTTGCTCATTTTTTTTATACGCTTTAGCCATTTCAAAATAATTCAAAATAAACCATCCTGTAATAGACTGTGACTTTTCAAAAGCCTGTATAGATTCCTTCAAAGAGGCGGGAGGAAATGCTCCGTAAAAAATTTTTACTGCCGTTCTTTCAAAGGCATTCAGCGTACTAATTTCGTAATGCCATCGGCCTAGCACATGCCAGGCCTTAAAGTTTTTAGGATCATTTTTAATTGCGGCATCTACATGGTGCTTGATTTGTTTTGCAGCTGATATCTTTTCCTTTCCCGTTTTATTCAAAGTGCTTCTCCCCAATGCTATCGCCATTACACAATTTGATTCTGAATTGTTTGGGTTAACTTTTAAAGCGATACTAGCGTAATTTTTTGCCGCCGTATAATATTCAGACATGATTTTTGAATCGGTCTGGCGTTTACCTATTCTGCTGCAAAGTTCACTGCATTTATTTAAAGCGTATTGATTGGATGGTTGAATTTTCAGGACTTCCTTAAACTTAGCAAACGCAGCTCTTTCGTTGGGTAAATCTTCTAAATGATCTGCTTCCTTTAGAATTGATTCGATATTTTGAGCCGTAAGTGAAAAAACAAAAAATACTGAAAAAATACTCAATAAAAAGACCCTCATACTACTATGCTGATTTATAAGTTACTCCTACAACTCCAACAAAATTTTCAATCGGTGGAGATAACTTTTTAATGGTGATACTTACAGATGTAATTTTTTTATCTAATAAATGAATAGACTGTGACAATTCCTGTGCCAATGTTTCAAGTAAAGGTGTAGCCTGTAGCATTCTTTGCTGGATGATTGAATATGCGTCAACATAATTGACCGTTTGATGTAAATCATTGATTAGGCCCTGGGTAGCCACTTCAATATCTACATTGACTTCAAAATCATTCCCTACGATTTGCTCTTGCTCATATAATCCATGAAAAGCATGGAATAATAAATTATGTAGATGAATAGTCAAAGGAATAATTGATTAAATGAAAACAAAAAAACAAGCGTTAAGCAAAGACCAACCCAATTTAATGCCCCTTCGCTCCCAAATACCTTTCGGCATCGAGTGCGGCCATACATCCGCTACCTGCTGCAGTTACTGCCTGACGGTAAATTTTATCCTGCACATCACCTGATGCAAATACCCCTTCAATATTGGTTTTGGAAGTTCCAGGTACCGTTATCAGATAACCGGCTTCATCCATATCAAGCCAACCCTTGAAAATATCACTGTTAGGATGGTGACCAATTGCTACAAAAAATGCACTAACTGGAATGTCCATTTTTACGTTGGTCTGGTTGTTAATGATGCGAACAGCTTCTACTTTTTTCTCGCCCAAAATTTCATCTGTTTCGCTATTCCAGTACATCGTTATATTAGCAGTATTGATAACCCTTTCTTGCATTACCTTGCTAGCGCGCATTGCTGCCTTTCGAACAATCATATGTACATGGGAACAAATTTTTGAAAGATAAAGTGCTTCTTCAGCGGCAGTATCACCAGCCCCAATAATGGCTACTTCTTTTCCTTTAAAGAAAAACCCATCACATACCGCACAGGCACTAACACCGTATCCATTGAGTCTTTGTTCACTTTCCAAACCAAGCCATTTGGCAGAGGCTCCCGTTGATATAATCACTGCATCTGCTTCGATCCATTTTTCTTCGTCAATTTCAATTTTATAAGGTTGCACAGAAAAATCAACCTTGGTTGCAAGACCATACCGTATATCAGCACCCATCCGTTTGGCTTGCTTCTCAAAATGTTCCATCATTTCGGGTCCCTGAATCCCATCGGGGTATCCAGGATAATTTTCTACTTCGGTGGTAATCGTCAATTGCCCTCCTGGCTGAATGCCCTGGTATAAAACGGGATTGAGCCCTGCCCTACTTGCATAAATTGCTGCGGTATAACCCGCAGGACCAGAACCTATAATTAAACAATGTACTTTTTCTATCGAGGAATTGTCCATTTCGTCTATATTTTAAACACTAAATTACTGTAAATATTTTTAGCTTGCGTTTGGCAGGGTATAAATGAGTAAAACTTAACCAAATTTGTTAGCTAAGTAGTCGACCCTCAAAAAGTTTGTTTAGGCGATTTGTCAAATTTGGTGTTTTGTGCCCTTGAATAAAAAGGGCTTGAAATGTTCAACATCGGCCGTTAAAAAATCAATCCGCCGCGGCGGATTGATTTTTTTTGTTACTTTTTTGCATCAAGGCAAAAAAGTAAAGGATCGCTATTCCGTTCAGGTTTCCAAGCCTATATAGTTCTCTTTTTTTACCAAAAAAAACTAGTTGAAATGCAAGGTTATTAATCATTTGGTTGATTATCCAGTTGTTCTTTATTGATTCATTTTGATCAAAAGCTTTATCGAATGGCAGTTTTCAACTTTTTGAGGGTCGACTAAGTATTTACGCTTTCTTTTTAAATGAATCATAATGAATGCTAGTTCGGAATTGAAAAACCGTTTCAAAATGCACTATAACCATCAATGACAAACGAAGCTCCATTACTATTATTTTCATTTATTGTATTAGGCACAGCTCATTTTTTTTGCTGGAAATAAAAAGTAAATACATGAAAAGTAATCCGAAATAGTTCATAAGAAACCCACCTGAAAAATTGTTTGATCACATTTTTTGACTTGATATGACTTTCTTTGGTGATCGCAGAACAATTGGTAGTTATGATATTATTAAGGATTATTTCAACTTTTTTAGCAAATAATTCGTTGTTTACGTCTAAGTTCAACTCTACACTGGCATAGGCGCTAATGTCATTTACATTGTAGGAACCAATCGTAACCCATTTGCTATCGCAAACCGCTATTTTACCATGTAAAATATTATTTTGATATTCGTAAATCTCAATATTATTTCTCAGCAGCCAGTCGTATAAGAACTTTTCTGCATTTTTTGCCACTAACAAGTCGGATTTACCAGCTACAACTACTTTTACCTTAACGCCTCTACTGACAGCCCTTTTGATATTTCGTCTCATAATGGTGCCCGGTAAAAAATAACTGCATAAAATGATTATCTCTGACTGAGCAGTGGTCATCATTTCAATATAAGATTTTGAAATCTGTTTTTTTCGACGCACCCAATCATTTCTTCGAATCCTTACTTCAGCAATTTCGGCTTCCTGGAGGGCAATAACAGGAATTGGAATGGTACAGGGCGCCCTGCTGTAATCTGCCTGATACCCCTTCCATGTTTTCCAGCAGAGTGTGCAAAGGTCTTTGGTTACATCCCCTTGCACCAGTAGGGCAAAATCAAGCCAGGCAGGTTTTCCAGGCATATCATTGTAATGGTTGCTGATGTTGATTCCTCCTACCATTGCAATGGCCGCATCTACTACCATTACTTTGTGGTGCAGCCTTCTTCCTAAATAAAAATTACTGCCTTTAAAGAGTGGTTCGAAAAAACGAAAATGGATACCCCCAGCAGTTAGTTCTTCTATAAATGATGGGGAGATTGATTTTGAGGCATAGCCATCCGCCATCAAATAAACCTTTACGCTACGTTTTGCTGCCGACAGCAGTGCTTGGGCGATTCTTTTACCCGTATCATCGGCATCATAAATGTATACCTGCAAATGAATGGTTTCTTTTGCCTGGTCAATCAATTTTTCCAGCAAATCAAAATATTCCTTCCCACCTGGTACGAGCCTAACGTTGTTGTGAGCAGTATATGAAGAATTTATTTTACTATCATTCCCATTAACCATAAGACCAAGCTAATCAAATTATCTTATAAATTAATATAAAAAAATTGATCCGCTTGGTCTAAAGCAAATAAATAATGTGCCCATATTCAGGGATCTTTATTATAGCCAATTCACCATGGATGAAACTGGAAAAAACTTTTTCAATTTCATTAGCAAGGAATGTTAAAATTCCACTAGATGGCCCATTCCTTTCGCATGATTCGTCCTAATAAAGCATTTGCTTCTGCATCTTTTTTAAAGACTTCTTTTACAGGATCCCATTGTAAAGCACGATTCAGTCGATAAGCGATGTTACCGATATTACAAACAGAAGCCGTACGGTGGCCAATCTCCACATCACAAACAGGCTTTGTACGAGTGCGCATGGCATTTAAGAAATCTTTATAATGATCTACGCTTTTATACACATGTTTTTCCGATTCGGTAATGATTCTTTCGGCGAGCATAACCGGACTAGTCTCGATTTTTTTTCTTTGTACTTTTATCTCTCCTGTTGTACCAACAAAATGAATACCATTGCTCCACTCCCAAGTTTCATGTGTCATAGTAATGCCATTTGCATACCGATAAGTAAGAAACTTATGATCCTTACCATCTGGTGCAATCACTTCTACAGGACCACTATCATCCATTCCTAATGCCCATTGTACAATATCAAACATATGAGCACCCCAATCAGTAACCATACCGCCACCAAATTCTCTGTAATTACGCCAATTGGGAAATACATCTTTAGAAAGCGGTGGTGCTAATTCTGAATTAAATCCTACTGGTTCATTTGGGCCGAGCCAAAGATCCCAATCCAATCCTGCTGGAACAGGCTCTGTAGGCAAATTATAAGCCGTTGGTGGTGGTCCAACATTTACTTTAACAGATTTGATTTCACCAATATAGCCATTGCGAATTAATTCAACCGCCTGCCTAAATTCGGGCCAAGACCGTTGCATACTTCCAGTTTGAAAAACGCGGTCGTATTTACGAGCAGCATTTACCATCGCCCTCCCTTCACGAACTTTAAGTGAAAGCGGTTTTTCACAAAAAATATCCTTTCCTGCAGCAGCAGCTCTAACCGCCATTGTAGCATGCCAATGATCGGGCGTAGCGATTACTACCGCATCTACATCTTTACGAGCAAGCAATTCTCTAAAATCATTATACACTGGAATTGTAGCAAACGTACCCAATGCTGTATTCGCTTTATACGTTTCCTGGATGGTATCAATGGTACGCAATGCCTTTCCCTCATATACTTCACTGATGGCTACAATGCGGGTTTGGCCGGTATTTAAAAATGATCTAGTAAGGCCGCGACCTTGTTTGCCAACACCAATAAACCCTAGGTTAATTAAATCGCTGGGCGCTAAATAAGGCACGCCTGTTTGACTTTTACCACCCATTACAAAACGAGGGATAATTAAAAAAGCCGTAAGTGCTTTTGTGGTGGTACCTACAAAACCTCTTCGGGTAATGGAAGTTGATTTTTCTTTTTTCATTTTCAATTAGGTTAAGTTGTTTTCTACAATGTTAATATTTAAATATAACTGAATTTCTGAATTATTAAACACTTATAACAATGGAAATTTAATTCAGCAAGTGTAGTTAAGTTTTTAATTATAGCCGTTTTAGTAGAAAGCCTTTAGTAAGGCTGCTTTTTGCCATCATCTTCGTATTATCAGTTAGGCAACTCAAATCTCCCTAAGGTCCACAATAATCGGTAGGATATTTTTTATAGTAAATATATCTACTATCCTTTTTTAAAATAAAAATAGGGAATGATTTATATTTTATAAACATTCCCTATTTAAGATAATACTTTCTGTTTTATTTACTCTTCAAAAAAATGCGTCTTTTGTTACAGTATCAAAACAAAAGTCTTTAAAGCAATATTTATGGCAATGGTCTAACCATTATATCCTTATAAAATACGATACTTTTTGGATCGTGCGCTTGAAATGCGAAAGTGCCAGTGGCAATAATACGACCAGAATGACCTCTAACCGGTACAAAATCATCCGGCTGAGTCCAATCAGTAACTACGATATCATTGATTTTTACAATCACATGCTTACCTTCTACACGAATATATTCAGTATACCATACGTCATCCTTTACATAAACCTCTCTTGTATCTTTAATATCGTATAAACCACCTGTTCTTTTCCAATCTGAATGAGAATTGTTTACCTGAACTTCAAATCCTTTATTGGGGAAATCTTTGTCCTGGTACTCTGTATGGAAATAAATGCCTGAATTAGAACCCGGCTTGGTCATTACCTGTGCCTTAAATTCGAAATTTTTGAAATTGTGATTCAGTACAGGGCCGTCATAAAAAAGGTGAGAGCGTACACCTGCAACTTTGATAGCACCATCTTCAATTGAAAATGAACCTGGTTTTTCACTAGCTTTCCAGCCATCAAAAGATTTACCATCGTAGAGGCTAATCCAACCGTTGCTATTTTTTACTTTACTACTACTTGCGCAAGATGTTAAAATAAATACCACTGCAATAAAGAGCATGTTTTTTTTCATAAGCATTTTTCGTTTTTTTATTATTCTAAGATACTATAATTGTTAAGCAAACTTTGGAACGATTGGGTTGGCTGAATTAATTTAAAAATCAGTTTACTTATCATTATGAAAGCAATTGACTTTTTATTAATTTTTAAAACTCAAGATACCAACTTGAAATTAAACGTCGGTCAAATTGTATTGCTTCAATACATCTTTGGGCACACCTTCCCATATATTGGGCACATTACCCAAATAGCCAATATCTTTAATACCCATCGCACTGGTATAAAAGCCTGTTGCAGTAAGGTCACGCATTCTAGAAAAGAATACTTCGCCTTGGTGCAACTCAGGTTTGGTTTGACCCACATAAGCGATCTGCTCCAATACTTCCAACTGCTGAGCACTAGTACAACCGATAAAAGATTGACCATGATTGTTCAGGCAATGCAAATCAAGCCACTTTAAACCGCCCCGCATTGGAAGCTTATGTTCAGGAATGTCTTTTACTATAAATTCTATAAAATCAACCACCTTAGCATCTGATGCACTGCCAGAAACAGCATCTTTAGGGATGATTAAATCCGCCAGAAGAATCAATGTGCTTTTTTCATGGGCATTGAAAAATGCTGGCTCTGCATACAATTTTTTTAATCTTTCTACTTCAAATTCCTCTAACCCTACTGCAGTATCAATATTGGAATGATCTACTTCTTTAGTATCAGTTTTGCAGGACTGTACAAACAATCCTACACCAATAGTAGATATACTTAAGGCTTTTAATGACTGTCTCCTATTCATAAATTAAATATTTTGTTTTTTTCTTTGTTCAAGAATATATTCAGTTGTGCGCATAGACATAGCAAGAATTGTCCAGGTAGCATTTTTATCTCCCTGTTGTACAAAAGGCGCCGCATCTACTACAAATAAATTTTTACAATCATGTGCTTGGCACCATTTATTAAGAGCCGATGTTTTAGGATCATCTCCCATACGGATAGTTCCTACTTCATGAATAATTTTTCCAGGTGCTTCCAAACCATAGCTGGTATCTGCTCCGGGTATCTTTGAAGTAATAACAGCTCCCATCTCATGCATTACCGACTGAAAAGTCTCTTGCATGTGTTTAGCTTGATTCACTTCTTCATTGCTCCATGTATAGTTAAAACGCAATACTGGAATACCGAATTTATCTACTACGTTCGGATCAATTTCACAGTAGTTTTCTTTGCGAGCAATAGCGGTACCACGACCAGCCATACCCACCTGAGTTCCATAAAAACGACGAAAATCATCTTTTAAAGAAGCACCAAAGCCACCAGAAGCCTTTGTTTTACCATCCCTATCTGGTACTAAACCATTCATTTTGGGAGTGCCTCCGCCAAAGCCATAATTGGGCATGCGCATACCACCACCATATTCAATATGATAACCGCGAGAAAAATCTAGTTTTTTATTATCCAACCACCAAGGTGAATAGATATGTACACTACCCACACCATCTTCGTTGTAACGTTTACGATCCATCAGTTGAGGAAGAAAACCACTCAAACTTGCACCAGTTGAATCGTGCAGGTATTTACCTACTACGCCACTACTATTGGCAAGACCACCTGGATGTTGTGCAGATGCTGAGTTTAATAAAATACGGGCCGATTCGCAGGTGCTTGCTCCCAAGATCACAATCTTGGCATTTAGCTCGTATTCCTGTCCATCAATTTTGTCAACGTAAGAAACACCTGTTGCCTGACCTTCTTTACCAGTAATTACCTTCCGCACCATGGCATTGGTAATCACTTTTAAATTGCCGGTTTTAATGGCGGGGATTACCAGACAAGAAGAGGCGGAAAAATCGCCATATACTTTACAGCTTCTGCCGCACTGACCACAATAGAAACAAGTTCCACGGTCTTTGTTACCAGGTAAGGCTTCCGTTAATACCGAACCTCTACCTGCAATAACTTTTACACCAGCTTTAGCAGCACCGTTTTTTATAAATATTTCGTTCAGCCTAGGTTTAGGAGGAGTAAGGAAAATACCATCTGGTTCATTTTCCAATCCTTCATTAGTACCATACACACCAATCATTCTATCTACCTTATCATAAAAAGGCTTTACATCGTCGTAAGTTATTGGCCAACGATCGGTAAGCCCATCAGTTGGTTGAAAATCGAGCGGCCCCATGCGCAAGGAAATTCTTCCCCAATGGTTGGTTCTACCTCCTAGCATTTGAGCCCTAAACCAACTAAATTCAGTTTTGTCTTTGGTTGTATAAGGTTGCCCTTCTATTTGCCAGCCACCATAAGCAGCATCAAAATCGCCAAAAGCACGCGTGGTAGAAGCACCCCGTCGTGGAGATTCATAAGGCCATTGAAGTTGTTTGGATTGCTTGGCAGGATCAAAAAATGGTCCAGCTTCTAGCATTAGTACTTTAATTCCGGCATTGGCCAATACATAACCAGCCATACCACCACCTGCACCAGAGCCAACAATGATCACATCGTATTGCTCAGTAGATTTTTTAATTTGGATATCTCCCACAAATAGTAAATTATAATTTTAACAATATTATTTTAGTACACTTAAATTAAGACCCAATTATTTTAACCTATCATTCTTTTGGCAGTGCTGTCAAAATTCAAAAGAACTTACTGATTCAAAGACTAAATATAGTGGAACTATGTGAAAAAACTTGATTACCCACCAAATAAATCCATTAGCTCAATTTCCTTGTATGAAGTTATGAATAGATCGATATATACCATACTAGGTGAAAGAGCGTTAGTAATGACTAAGTTAAGTTTCTAAAGGGAAATTGGAGCAAAAGTCAAATCATTGGATATTTAAAAGAAAACCATTGCCACTAAATAATTTTTAGTGGCAATGGTTTTGAAATCAATGTATTTTATTTTAAAATAGCCAATTGAGCATAAGTACTTCCGATTTTGTACTCATAAGCAACTGAAGTACTAGGAACCACGCTAGTAATTTTTAAAATTCCGTAATAGGTATTCGCACCATCTACGATTTTAAAAATGTTAACCGGTACACCTGCGATAGGATCAACAGTTGCTGATGCTGTTCCAGCATCAAAAGCAGCTTGAATTTCTACAGCGTTACCTGCAGTGTAAAGTGCAGTAGTAGATGGCACAAAAGATATAGTAGTACTTGCTCTCAAAGCAGAACCTCCTTTAATTTGTAATGAAGCAGCATCTATTGCCAAGATGGCCAACGTATCTGTTGCTTTAACAGTTCCATTATTCAACACATTTACTCCACCAGTAGTAGCACCTAATACCATGCTTCCAGACTTAGTAAGTTGAAATAATGGAGCATTCGCAAATACAGTCATTCTAACTGTATCAGAATAGCTACCTATTTTAGAAATGAAAGCATAATACATGGTATCTTTTCCAACTGCGTAATCGTCACCTGAAATGGGAACTTTAGTTCCATAAGCATAATCAGTAGAAGTCCAAGCTAATGCAATACCATTTTTCTTCATAACAGTAACAGTACCAGTATAAGTAGTTTGTATTGGAGCAACCGCTACATCAAAATAAGCAGCACCTGAATTACGTCTAATATTTACTGCTTTACTATCATACAAAGGACCTTTAACACTAGTAGCTAAATTCATTTTAATGGTAGTAAATGCAGACTCTGTTTTACCAGCGAAGGTAACAGTTACCTGATCAGTCGGATTTTTCAAAAGTGCTTCAGTTCTTGTAAAAGTAACAGAAACTTTTAAATCAGATCCAACGGTCAACTTTTTTTGAGTTCCTGCAATTGGAAGAAGCTGAGTAGCAGATCCTCCAGCAGGGATTTGCTGTGCTAGTAATTCAGCAACCATTTCATCACCAGCTTTAGCATTTGGAAGTGTAGCGTTTACTGTAAAAACATCATCTAATGTGGTAATACCAGTATTGGTTGTACTTGCAACCGTGGTGATATATGCAGACCCGTCCACATTTTTCGGAATATTTACGTACTCTTGTTTGCTGCAACTTTGCAACAAAGAGACTATTGTTACGAGGGTTAACCCTATTTTATTTTTCATTTTGTTCTGTATAAATTAGTTAATAATGTCGTTTACAAAAAAATTACTGACCTTTTTGTTTAGGGTTATAGTTGAAATTCTGTAAACAATTTGCATTATTGGCAATTTCAGCTTGCGAAATTGGAGCCAACAAATTCATTGGACCAAATTTGAAATTGAATTTAGCAGGCTGATGGCCAATGAAATTTTCAATTCCAAAAGCACCAGAACCGTCGATTAGACATTTGCGGCTACGACGCTGATCCCAAAGCATCTTACCTTCAAAGATCAATTCCCAAGCTCTTTCACTAAAAATAGTCAGATTGTTAACTTGACCAATGGTAAGATCAGGTAATTTAGCTCTAGATCTAATAGCATTGATACCTTTCAATACATCCTCATCTGGAACAGATACAGCATTTTGTGTTAAAGCCCAGTTCACTTCTGTTAGCATTAACAAGATATCAGAATAACGATAAATTGAATAATTCAAAGTGGTTCCAAGATTACTTTTTACACCTGCCTCATCATAGAATTTAAATACATGAGGTTGGCTAAAACGAACCAACGGAGTAGTTGGATCGAATCTAGCCAAAGTTAAATCACTAGTATACAAATACTGACGCTCTTGAGCGCGTAAATCAGCAGAACCAAAAGAATTTACATAAGTAGGCTCTGGAATGATTGTACCAAATTCTGTAAATTCAGCACATCTAGCAGCCGAAGGAGTATAAGAACCTATTAAACCATTCATATTAGATATACCTAATTGAAATTGTACTTGTAAGATAGCTTCTAATTGATTGTCATTGGCTGGATCGCGTAATTGAGCGTAGGTAGAATACATTGTGTATTTACCATACAAATAATCCAGATTAGTTTTAGCTTTTGCTAAAAAACTAGCCGCACTAGCAGAAACCACAGGATAGGTTTGCTGTGAAAAAGCACCAGTTGTACACCAAGGTTTAGTTGGATCAGTTGCTACTTCTTGATAAGGATAACCAGCACAAGTAAGATATACATCAGCTAAAATTGCTCTAGCTGCATTTTTACTCATTTGACCATTGGCGTAAATATCAGCCAATTTGCTATTTACTGCAAACTCAAGATCAGGAATAATCAAATCATCATAGACTTTTTTAAGAGAAGAACGTGGTCTTTGAGATTCAGCAAATGATCTTAAAACGGTATCTAACTGAACATCACCATAGTAACGAACTAAGTTGAAGTAGTACAATGCACGAAGAGCACGTGCTTCAGCCATTTTCGCAGACCTTACATCAGCCGTATATTCTGTAATACCATTTATTTTTTGAATGGCATTGTTACAATCTCTAACTCCTTGGTAATTATTGTTCCAATAGTTATCAAAATTTTGAATGAAACTTCCAGAAATTTGATTGGTTTGGTAAATAGTTAACTGAGGATGGGAACCACCAGACCAAGCCTTACCTGTCCAATATTCCAATACA
>JBIIVV010000259.1:0-4433 GCA_044339235.1 Ferruginibacter sp. | reverse complement strand
ACCAGTAAATAATCGGGTGCAACGCACATCTGTCCTGCATTGGAAAATTTGGTCATTGCAATGCGATTAGCCGTTACCGTTATATCGGCATCTGCCTCTACGACGCAGGGACTTTTACCGCCCAATTCAAGCGTTACCGGCACAAGGTTGGCTGCTGCCATTTGATAAATTATTTTTCCAACAGCAGTACTGCCAGTATAAAATACATGGTCGAATACGAAATGGTTCATCATTGACGGAATAACTACGGAACCTTCTCCCTCGATAAATTGCACATATTTTTTTTCGAACGTAGCATCAATTATTTTTTTCATTACCGCAGCCGTTGCGAGTGCAAATTCGGATGGTTTAAGCACTACGCAATTGCCAGCTGCGATGGCTCCTGCTAGTGGGGTAAATAACAATTGCAATGGGTAGTTCCATGGGCTTATGATTAGCACTACCCCTAGTGGTTCGGTCATCACATAACTTTTCGAGGGCAGGTTCAGCAGATTGGTGCCAACCCTTTTCGGCTTCATCCATTTGTCAATATGCTGAATGGTATTGCTAATTTCAGATAGTAAAAAGCCAGTCTCTGTTACCCAGCTTTCTTCAGGACTTTTTTTTAGATCTGTATACAAGGCTTCCTGAAGTTGGGAGGCATGTTCCATAACAGCTTGCTGAAGCCGAGTAAGTTGCGCTTTTCTGAATGCAACAGATTTTGTATCTCCTGTTTCAAAATAGGCACGCATGGATAATAAATGATTCATATCTGCCATAATACTAAATTTGCAGCAAGTTAGTAAAATGATTTTGTATGACAGATGATCGTTATATGCGACAGGCTTTGCAGGAGGCACAACGCGCTTTTTCCGAGGGGGAAGTGCCGGTAGGTGCCATCATAGTAATGAATGACCGGGTAATTGCGAGGGGGTATAATCAAGTAGAAAAATTGACCGATAGTACGGCGCATGCTGAAATCATTGCATTAACAGCCGCCTTTAATTTTTTAGGCAGCAAGTATTTGCCGGAAGCGGTGTTATATGTCACGCTACAACCCTGCCTGATGTGCAGCGGAGCCCTTTACTGGAGTAAGATAGGTCGCATTGTGTATGGGGCAGAGGATGAGAAAAATGGCTATAAAAGGGTTGCAGGCGACTGTTCTCCCTTTCACCCAAAGACGGAGCTGCTGGGAGGTGTATTGGCCGAAGAATCTGCACAGTTGATGAAAGATTTTTTTAAAGCACTTCGTTGAGCCAATACCGTTAGCAGTTTGTATTCAGTATTTTATACCCCTTCTCGTAAAAATGAATTGGCTTTGAATTTGACAACTAGGCAGATCCTTATTAAATTTGCATCATTATTTATTCATATTCAACTAAAAAATAACTATTACTATGGCATTTACATTACCGGCACTTCCTTTTGCCCATGACGCATTAGAGCCACATATTGACACACTGACCATGCAAATTCACCATGGCAAGCACCACCAAGCGTATGTAGACAACCTGAATAAGGCAATTGCCGGCACTCCGAACGAAGGTAAAACACTGGAAGAATTGGTAGCTGTGGCAGGAACCATTAGCCCCGCGGTGCGCAACAATGGTGGCGGTCATTGGAATCATAGTTTCTTTTGGGAAAGCCTTGTTCCCCATGCAGTGGGTACTCCTTCCGGAGAATTAGCGGCAGCCATTACTGCAGCATTTGGATCATTTGACGCATTTAAGGAAAAATTCGCAGCAGCGGGCTTAACCAGATTCGGCAGTGGCTGGGCATGGTTAATCGTAAAAGACGGAAAACTAGAGATTTCTTCTACCCCCAATCAAGACAATCCATTGATGGATGTTGCTGATGTAAAAGGAACCCCTATTTTGGGATGCGATGTTTGGGAACATGCATATTACCTGAAATACCAGAACAGGCGGGCAGATTATTTAGCTGCCTTTTGGAATGTAGTAAACTGGACTAAAATTGCGGAACGCTTTTCGTTAGCAGTAAAATAATATAGCCATCTATGGTAATAAAAAGCTGCAATTCAAATTGCAGCTTTTTTGTTGCCCATTCACCATTCACCATTCACCATTGCCCATTCACCATTCACCTCAAGGCACCGGATCATGTCCATGACTACCCCAGGGGTTACAGCGGGCAATGCGTTTTACTGTGAGCCATAGGCCTTTTAAGGGCCCATATTTCCGTAGGGCTTCAATTCCATATTGTGAGCAAGTGGGTGTATACCTGCATTGGTTGCCCAGCCATGGCGAAATGATTAGCTGGTATAATTTTATCAGGGCTATGAATGGAAGGCTGAGGATAGCACCTGCTTGCTGTAAAAGGGAGGGGCTATTTTTTTCCATCGGCTAGTTTCAATAATCGGGTGATTACAAGCGCTGTCTTTTCGAATATCAAGTTATATTCTGGCAGTTCTTTTCCTGTATAAATGAGAAAAAGTTGTAGGGATTGGCTGGCAAGTAGTGGTGATAATTGCAGCTCATTTTTTTGAAGGCGCCAAGCTTCCCGCATCAAGCGCTTAACCCGGTTTCTGTCGACTGCTTTTTTAAAATTTCGACTACTCACTGCAAAGCCTACCTGTAAATTCATTGTATTTGCAGCAGGCGTTACAGCAGGGGAAAGGGTATATAAAATTCTGAGTGGGGAAATGGAGAATGAATTTCCTTTTGCAAACAGGTGTTCAATCGCCTTACGGCTCTTCAGCCGATCATTTTTGCCCAACGTGTATCGTACTTTTATCTCCAATGATACAAAATTAAAACAGCCCTCCATAGGAGAGCTGTTAATATTTTTCGCCCTTTTGGGGTTATTATCGATTTTATTTTTTACCGAAGCGTTCATCAGAAACGGTCAATTTTACACGACCCTTTTTGCGACGGCTAGCTAATACCTTGCGGCCATTAGCAGTTTGCATACGCTGACGAAATCCATGTACGTGTTTTCTTCTGCGTACATGCGGTTGGTAGGTTCTTTTTTTGCCTGGCATTGTATTAAGTTTTTCCTTTTACAAAAATTATTTACTAAAGCATTTTAATCTACATTCATCAGGGCACCATCCCTGCTGCTTGTGAAAGGACGGCGAAGGTAATAAAAAATTATGAATTAAGGAATCTGAATACAAATTAAAGTTCTAAATGGGTGGAGATAACCCGTTTTCCATAAAAAATGGCTCCATGCTGGTCAAAATCCTCCACTGAATCGGTGGTATAAAAGCTGACCCGCTCCTTTTTAGTGCAATTTTCTGTAAGCTTTGGATGTCTTTCCAGATAATCTCCCAAACTATCCGCAACAATTTCCCCCTGCGACAAAAGGGTGGTTCCTACTGGAACATATTGTTGCAGTTTTTCAAGTAATAGGGGGTAGTGGGTGCAAGCCAATAAAATGGTATCAATGCTGGGTGATTGCTCCAACAGTTGCTGAATATTTTTTTTGATAAAATAATCCGCTCCCGGTGAAAGGTGTTCGTTGTTTTCAATCAGGGGAACCCACATGGGGCAGTCTTGCTGGAAAACAGCTACGTCGGGAAAAAATTTTGCAATTTCAATGGGGTAAGAGTTGGATTGTACAGTACCCTGCGTTCCCAATATTCCCACATGATTGGTCTTAGTATAGTTTCCAATAACCTCTGTGGTAGGCCTTATTACGCCCAATATTCTTTTATCAGCCCCCAACTGCGGAAGGTCATTTTGCTGAATGATACGCAGTGCTTTTGCAGAAGCGGTATTGCATGCAAGGATTACCAATGGACAGCCCATTGAAAAAAACCATTCCACACATTGTAGCGTGTATTGATATACCGTTTCAAAGCTACGGGGTCCGTAAGGTGCACGGGCATTGTCCCCCAGATAGATATAATCATACTGAGGAAGCTTTTTGGTGATTTCCTTTAATACGGTGAGGCCACCATATCCACTATCAAATACGCCAATGGGTCCATTGCTCATAGCTCAAAAATACAAAAGCCATCCCGTTTATGGCGATGGCTTTTGTAAAATATTATAAAAGTAATATGATTTATTTTCCAGCAGCTGGTTTAACAGCAGGACCAGCTGGTTTAGCAACAGGTTCTTTAATACCCATTTTCTTTTTTACCAATGGTAAAAGATCATCGGCTGGTGGAGTTACTAAAAGACTTCCAGCTTCAAGAACATAAGCATATCCAGCTTCTTTAGCCACTAGCTTAACATTTTCAACAGCTTTCTTTTGAATAGGACCCAACAAGGCTGATTTTTTTTCTTCCAGCATTTGTTGCATGGTTTGTTGCCATCCCTGTACTTTTTGGTATAAAGCAATCATGTCATTTCTTTTTAATTCTTTGGTTGCTTTATTCATAGTAGCAGAATCTTTAGCAAAAAGGCTGTCCAATTCGTTCAGTTCTTTGTAGTAAGTGGCTCCTTGTTGTTGAAGTGCAGATTGGTATTCTTGCAATTCTGCACTGG
>JBIIVV010000258.1:0-4448 GCA_044339235.1 Ferruginibacter sp. | reverse complement strand
ATGCTCCATTGAACAGAGGCTTTGGAGGATCCACCTTAGCAGCCTGCAGCTGGTTCTTTGAGCGAGTCTTTGCCAACCTTCGGCCATCCGGCATTATTATTTATGCCGGTGACAATGATTTAGGGGATGGGAGAAATCCAGAAGAAGTGCTGCTTTTTTTCAATGCATTTTTGCAATTCGTCCGAAATCGATTTGGCGATATCCACGTTGGCTTTATCGCTATCAAACCGAGTATCAAACGCTGGGGTATTGTAGATAAAATAAGAGACACCAACCACCTTATTGAATCGTTCATCAATAAATCGGATGCCAATATTTCTTTTATCAATATTTATGATCAGATGACGGATGAAAAAGGCTACCCAAAAGGCGAATTACTGGAATTGGACGGATTGCATATCAATAAAAAAGGCTATCAACTATGGAAAGAAATCATTTTAAAGGATGTTGCAAAAGAAAAGCTGGAAAATCATAAAAAATAAGCCAAAGGATTATTATTTTGTTGGATAGGCTTGTAGCCAAATTTCAATAAAATAAAGAAATGAAAAGGGAATATGTAAAATGGTTTAGCCCCTGTTTACAGCGAGAAATGGAGTTGCTAGTTTTTGGACACTCCGGATCCCCTGTATTGTTTTTCCCTACCAGGATGGGCAGGTTTTACGACTATGAAAATTGGGGACTGATTAAGGCCCTAGAAGAAAAAATTGTATCCGGTAAAAATCAATTGTATTGTTTAGACAGCATTGATGCAGAAAGTTTTTATTGCAAAAATATCCCTCCTATTGAACGAATCTATCGCTATACCTTATACGAAAAATACATACTAGAGGAGGTAATTCCATTTGTCAAACAAAAAAATAATAATGAGCTCATTTCTGCCGGTTGCAGTTTGGGCGCCTACCATGCAATAAATATCGCCTTTAGGCATCCGCATCTTTTCAAAAAGACAATTGGCATCAGTGGACGATACGACCTTACCAATCAACTGGAACACTTTGACGATTTGTTTGACGGGTACCTCGATGATACCATTTATTCAAATATGCCATCGCTATATATCCCCAATCTATCAAGAAAAGAAAAGCTCTCTCTCCAAAATTTAGAGATCCTACTAGTGGTTGGAAAAGAAGACCTTTTTGTTAAAAACAATCTTCAGTTGAGTGAGCATCTGCGCAGAAAAAATATTCCGCACCAATTGTATTTGGCAGAAGGCGAAGCCCATAAAGCCATTTATTGGGGGGCTTTATTAAATAATTATTTATAAAAAACTAGGATTGGGATAAGATAAAGAATCAGTTTTTTATTGGCAAATGAATCAGTTCATTCAAAAACCGTTTGGTTTCCCTTTCTACTCCAGCTACATCCTTTGATTTGATAGGCGAAGCAATCACATGATCACCAGTAAGTGGTAATGCAATGGCCCTTTTTAAAGAATCTGCCGTAGACAATTGGACAAACATTTCTTTCATTGCACTCACTTTTACTACGGGATCTTGATGCTGTTCATCCTTATAATAATACAATAATAAGGTCGGCTGTTTAACCTTACCAAAGGTTTCGGTATTCATGGTGGTTTCCAGCATTTCTTCGAGGGCTATAGTAGCTTCCAGCCGATAGGGCTTATTCCAGTATTGCCTATAAATGGGTCGGTCATCCTCTGCCACCAAATACTTCGTTCTCTTTACCAGTCTGGCAATCTGTAATCCCCAAGGATTATTGAGCAGCCATGCTTTAGAGTCATTGATGGCAATATTGGGTGAGTACAAAACCAGTGCTGCCACATCATTGGGGTAAGTCGCTGCCAGTTGCAATGCCTGAGTACCACCCGTACTAGTTCCCATCAGTATCACTTTATTGCCCAACTGCTTTCCAATGGCCAGCGCTTGTTGAGCAGATTTCCAATAATTTTCAGGGGTTAAGTTTACGAGCTGTTCCGCTGTGTCAATGCCATGTTCGGCTAGTCTTGCCAGATACAAATTGCAGCCAAACTGCTGAGCAATATTCCTGTGAACCGGATTTCCCTCCTCCTGACAAGCCGAGAACCCATGCAAATATACAATTGCATATTCCGTTTTTTGTTTGAGTGAATCATTTGCCCATACAACCCTTGCCTCATTATTTGGCCGTAGATGATGCATCGCTTCTGCTGTGGAAATGAATTTTTCCAGCTGATCAATTGAGGGCACAGATGGCATCTCAGTTCCATAGATGGGAGTAGTTGGATGAGGGCCCAACAAATACACCATTACCAACATAGCTAAAACAATTACAAATCTCTTTAACCAACGCATGCAATAAATTTGTATGAAGCTATGTGTTTTTTTGATGATATGAAAATATCCCTGAAAATAAAATTACCATTCCATTCAAAACAAAAATTTCAGATGTATGTTTATCAATAATATGGAATCAATCGATATAAATGAAAAGCAATACAACCTGTCATCCATTGAAAAGGATTGCTGGCAGCGAATGATAAACGGGGTTTTGCAAAGCCGAAATCAATTCCACCATCCAGTAGTTGCCAATTCAAATGCTTGGGGAGTAAATATGAGAACAGTGGTGCTAAGAGAAGCTTGCAATGTAGAAAAAACACTGCGTTTTTACACTGATATTCGAACGGGTAAATGGGCAGCGTTTCAACAGGATAAAGCAATCAGCTGGCTTTTTTATGACAATGAAGCCCGCATCCAAATTAGGGCTAGCGGAATGGCTAGCTTACACCAAGACGATGAGTTGGCCAACCATGCCTGGGCCAATGTCAATCCAACCAGTCGGAAAAATTATTCGAGCATACTAATTCCTTCTGCAGAAATAATGCTTCCCCTGGATGGCATGCAAGAAGCTGTTGCAATTGCATCGAAAAAAAATGAAGCTGGTAGAGAGAATTTTGGAGTGGTAGTAAGTAAAGTCCTTTGGATGGAATGGCTTTGGCTAAATCCCCCATGTCATTACAAAGCAAATTTTATGTACGATGCGCAAGGAGATTTTACTGCAAGCTGGCTGGTGCCTTAAGAAAAAATTGAGTTAATCCATCGACCTCACCTCTAAGCAACCTCCAACCAGCGTATTACAATCCTTGAGAGTATCAACGCTTTTTAAGGAAGGGGAATCAGTTTAATTCCAGCTGGCTCAAAAGATATTTTTCTTTGCCGATATAGGTTACCAGTAGTCATTTTGAAAGTCTTTTTACTCATCCCAAAAAAATCATAGATATCATCGGGCAAACTTTTATCGTGGTAAGGAAGGTAACCGTCGTTTTCTTCCAATAAGCGAAGAATCTTTTCGGCTTCATCCTCTACCCTATTGTACCCTGGTTTTCCTGCGGCCACATCTATTCTAAAACGGTCATCCTTGTCCTTAGATTCGGGGTATATTTTTTTAATAAACCCTTTAAACTTATCTCCTACCTGAATATTGCGGTAAATTTCATTGAAATGAATTACCCCTGTATGCTGGTTATTGATGATGCAAACATAGCCTATATCCGTTCGGCGGTATACAATCAAGTCTACTACTTCGAGCTCTTTAACGGTAAGTTCTTCATTGCTTAAATAGGGCTCCAATTTTTCGGTAGCGGCTATGCGCCCAGTTTGCTCATCCAGATAAATTTTTACTAGATAATCTCCATTGGTTCGCATCCCCATCACCTGTTTGGAGGTAGGCACAAAAATATCTTTCATCAGCCCCATATCCAAAAAAGCACCTTGTTGGGTAACCGTTACTGCCCTCATTTTTACAATATCCCCCAACACGCCCTTAGGCTCCTGAGTAGTAGCGATGATTCGGTCTTCTCCATCATGGTATACAAATACCTTCAATTCGTCTCCAATAGCAGTGGCAGTGGGTACAAAACGTTTGGGCAACAAAATGCCTTCTCCTCCATCGTCGAGGTATACGCCAAAATCCACCGCCCTTATCACTTTTAATAAATTGTACTCGCCTACTTTAACCATTATATGGAAATTGAAAATAAATTATAAAACAAAAAAACGTTCACTAAGACTCGTGCCAAAAATTGACCATTCACCATTCACCATTCACCACTGCCCTATTGCCCCAAATTGAACAACCCTTCTACAAACTGGTGCTTATCAAATACCAGCAGATCCTCTGCCTTTTCACCCACGCCAATAAATTTTACCGGTATTTTAAATTGATGGGCAATTGCCAGCACCACTCCCCCTTTCGCTGTTCCGTCTAATTTAGTAATGGTTATCCCAGTTACATCAGTTGCTGCGGTAAAATGTTTTGCCTGCTCCAATGCATTTTGTCCGGTACTGCCGTCCAATACGAGCATTACCTCATGTGGAGCCTCGGGAATTACCTTTTGGATGACGCGCTTTATCTTGGTAAGTTCATCCATCAAATGCGCTTTATTATGCAGCCTACCAGCGGTATCAATTATGATGACATCAACACCTCTGGCCACCCCACTAATCATCGTA
>JBIIVV010000257.1:0-4455 GCA_044339235.1 Ferruginibacter sp. | reverse complement strand
GCAAGCGGTTTAATAAAACTGATTTACTCAAGATTCAACTTTCCCAATATGTACATTATTACAATGTTGACAGGTAACTGCCGCGTAGTTTAATTATTACCAGGCTTTTGTTACCGACTTAGCATTAACCGTCTTATGGTGGTTTTGCCAAGGGTGTTCACCTCTTCCCATACCGAACAGAGAAGTTAAGCCCCTTATGGCCGATGGTACTGGTATTCCAACCGGGAGAGTAGGTAGCTGCCATATTCATTTATAGCCCAATCAATTTATTTTGATTGGGCTTTTTTATGTCCCCGATTTTTAACTTTAATTGATTAATTATTCTCCCTACCGATCCGCCGCGGCGGATAAGCCCCTTATGACAGGGTGGTACTGGTATTCTAACCGACAGAGTAGTCAGCCGTCCTATTCATTGATAGCCTAATCAATTTATTTTGATGGGGCTTTTTTATGCCCCACAGGCAAAGGTCTCCGCCCTGTGTCTGCATTGTTACTACTGCCCCATATTTTTTGTAACAATTTTCCCTTTTTACAATAACCCATCGTCGGAAAAACTGAAATACCCCTCCTCACTTACTATAATATGGTCTATTACCTCAATATCATGGTATTTGCTCGCTTCTTTTATTTTTTTGGTTAACTCTTCATCCGATTTGCTGGGTTTTAAATTTCCTGAAGGGTGGTTGTGACAAAGTACAATTGAAGTGGCCCCATGCTCAATCGCTTTTTTTAGTATTATTCTGGTGTCGACTACGGTACCCGAAATACCCCCACTACTAATAATTTCAAAATGATTTACCCTGTTGGATCTGTTTAAATACACCACTCCAAATACCTCATAAGTATAATCCTTAATACTGGTTCTTATAAACTGGGCGATGTCCTCACTTTTCCTGAATACTGTTTTTTTCAAAAATGGCGCGAGCTGCCTCCTCCTTCCCAACTCTATTGCAGCCGCTATTGTTATTGCTTTGGCCAATCCAATTCCTTTTATTCGTTGATATTCTTGTACGGAAAATTTGCCTAGTTCATTTAAGTTATTATTTGCCATCTTTAATATTTCTTTTGCTAAATCAACTGCGGACTTTTCTTTGTTCCCATTATTGATCAGAATGGCCAGTAGTTCTGAATCACTTAAGGTAACCGGACCTTTAATCAATAATTTTTCTCTTGGACGGTCATCCATCGCCCAGTTTTTTATCGAGGTGGATGGTTTGTTGATATTTTTCATCCTTTTAAATTTAACATCCATGATTTAATGATAATTTTGCTACATCTTATTTTTCTTTCATCTTCCAATATAAAAAATATGTCATATAATGCAAAGCTTTTTTCGGGCACTGGATCTCAATACCTTTCAGAGGCGATTGCCAAACAATTTGGGGAGCCTTTGGGTAAAGTAAATATCCAGCGTTTCAGCGATGGTGAAATTGGAGTTGAATTCCAAGAAAGTATTAGGGGGCAGTTTGTTTTTTTAATTCAAAGTACATTTGCACCTACGGATAATTTGATGGAATTGCTATTAATGATTGATGCGGCAAAAAGGGCATCGGCTTATAAAGTTATTGCCGTAATGCCCTATTATGGCTACGCAAGGCAAGACCGAAAAGACAGACCAAGAGTAGCGATTGGTTCAAAATTGGTTGCCAATATGCTTACGGCTGCTGGTGCTGATAGGGTGGTCACCATGGATTTGCATGCACCTCAGATTCAGGGTTATTTTGACATACCAGTTGACCATTTGGATTCTTCTGCCATATTCATTCCTTACATTGAAAGTTTGCAACTAGAAAACCTAACTTTTGCCGCCCCCGATGTAGGGAGTGCCAATAGAATCCGAGAGGTGGCTTCTTACTTTGAAAGTGAAATGGTGATCTGCGACAAGCATCGCAAGCGTGCGAATGAAATTGCTAGCATGGTTGTAATAGGTGACGTGACTGACCGGGACATCGTTTTGATTGATGACATCTGTGATACAGGTGGCACGCTTGCAAAAAGCGCAGGCTTATTAAAAGAAAAAGGAGCCAGAAGCGTACGGGCATTTTGCACCCATCCGGTTTTAAGTGGAAAAGCCTACGAAAACATCGAAAATAGCGCGTTGGAAGAATTGGTAGTTTGTGATACCATTCCAGTTAAACATTTGGGAGGCAAAATAAGGGTGGTCTCTACTGCTGAGCTCTTTGCCATCGCCATTCGGAATGCATTAGAAAATAAGAGTATCAATGGCCTGTTTTTAAGAAGCCGGATGGCCAGTAAAAACATCTGAGGAAACAAACTCAAAACACCATTTTAATTTAACCAATATACTTTTAAAACCAGCTTTTTTCCTTACCTTCGCGCCTCATAAAAATTAAATTAAATGAAAACAATTACAATCGAAGGACAAATCAGGACCGAATTTGGCAAAAAAGCCACCCGCCAACTTCGCCTTGAGGAAAAAGTGCCAGCTGTAATTTACGGAGGTGCTAAGGAGATCAATTTTGCTGCTCCTGCAACTGCTTTTAAGAATGTAGTGTATACACCTGATTTTATGGTTGTATTAGCTAATATTGAAGGAAAAGCGTATAGATGCGTACTGAAAGATCTGCAGTTTGACAAAGTAAGTGATCAACTGATTCATGTTGATTTCTTAGAATTGGTAGAAGACAAAAAAGTAATCGTTACCCTACCACTTAAGTTTACTGGTGCTCCAGTAGGAGTGAAAGCTGGAGGTAAATTGGTTATTAAAATCAAGAGTTTAAAAGTTAAACTCTTGCCTAAATATTTGCGTGAAAACATTGAGTTAGATATTACTAATTTGGAGTTAAATGAAAATATCCGTGTTCAGGATGTGAAGGCAGATGATATGGAAATCATGAACTCACCTCGAATTCCTATTGCTTCTATCACTATGACTCGTCAATTGAAACAAGAAGAAGCTGCTGTTCCTAAAGCCGCTGCAAAAGCTGCCCCAGCTCCTAAAGCTGCTGCCGCTGCTGCTCCTGCTGCAAAAAAGTAAGCAAAAATGTTGTATAAATAAAAAAGCCCCGAATTTTCGGGGCTTTTTTATTTAATCTAAACTTCAAACGATAACTCTAAACTTTAATTACCTTTGCTCACTAAATTATACTTATGGGAATGGATAGAAATACGGTGATTGGATTTGTGCTGATTGGGATGCTTTTAATGGGGATGTTTTATTTCAACAGCAAGGATAACCAGGCTTACCTTGTTCAGCAAAAGCGAATAACTGACTCCATTGCCAAAATGAAGCCAAAACTTGACCCTATTGCTGTAATGAAGGACTCCTTGACAGCTGATACCATGCGTAAAATACAGTCTGCTGGTGGTTTTCAGGCTTTTTTGAATCAGCCCGAGCAATTGACCGTGGTGGAAAATGAAGTCATGAAGGTTACGTTTACTAATAAAGGAGCTCAGCCAAAAATAGTAGAGTTAAAAAAGTATAGCACCCTAGATGGCCAACCGATTGTTTTGCAAAAAGGGGCATTTAATAAAATCTCCTACTCGATTAATTCAGGAAATCAGCAAACAGCTGCAACCGGCGATCTGCTATTTACCTCCGCTGCCATTGTTACCAATGCAGATAAAAGTCAAACGCTGAGCTTTAGCATACAAGATTCTTCAGGCAAACAGCAAGTGTCTCACCTTTTCACTTTGCATCCAAATGAGTACATGATTGATTTTTCAATCAATTTGGAGGGAGCTGATCAATTGGTAACACAGCAATCCATTAATTTACTTTGGCAAACTCAAACGGAGCGAGTAGAAAAAGACATGACCTATGAAAGACAACAAACTCATATCGCACAGGTCAGTGAAGGGAATTTTGATTTTGAAATGATAGGCTCAGGCGATACTAAGAAGTTTGAAAAAGCAGTAGACTGGATCGCTATTAAGCAACAGTTTTTTATAACCACTTTGCTCAATAAAAACAAATTCCCCTCAGCAGAACTGAAGTGGGTGGTTCCTACTGATACAGCACTTCATATTGTCGCCCAAACAGCTGCTAATTTCAGAATCAATGTGCCTGCAGGAAGATCGGCACAAATTCCATTGCAGTTATATTATGGCCCTAGTGATTACAATATACTAAAGGCCTACGGAAATCAAATGGAAAGTATTGTACCCTACGGCAGCGGCGTATTTGCATTTGTAAAATACATTAACCGCCATCTTCTTTTACCCGTATTTGACCTGCTAAGAAAGAATGTGGCTAGTATGGGTATTGTCATTTTATTGTTGACTCTTTTTATAAGGTTGCTTACTTCGCCCATTCTCTATAAAAGTTATGTTAGTGGTGCCAAGATGAAAGCGCTAAAGCCAGAAATTGACAAACTCAAGGATAAGCACGGAGAAGATAAGCAGGCATTTAGTATGGATCAAATGAAGCTTTGGAAATCAGCAGGAGTGAGCCCATTGGGAGGTTGCCTTCCCGCACTGTTACAAATCCCCATC
>JBIIVV010000067.1:0-15145 GCA_044339235.1 Ferruginibacter sp. | reverse complement strand
TGTTTATGACGAATTTGGTGGCTATGCAGGTACTGCTTCTAGAGGTTTCAACAATCCAAGAAACCCTGTAGCTAGCCGTGATGGACAGAATAATAACAGAAGCTTTAACGCCAACGCATTTGGTAACGTGTATGCAGAGTGGGACATCATCGATGACCTAACCTTCAGAACTTCCGCAGGTGGTCAGTACAATAACTACGACTACTGGGATTATACTCGCCTTCAGTACGAAAACTCAGAAAACAACTCTGCTTTCGGCTACGGTGAGGGTTCAGGATTCTCTTTTGGATGGACGTTCACCAACACCTTATCCTACAAGAAAAAAATTGATAAGCATGACTTCAACTTCTTGGTAGGTCAAGAAGCTTTGAATTCTGGTGCAGGCAGAAACATGGGAGCAGTGGGCCAAAATCCAATCATTACTGATCCTGACTTCATTACCATCTCTAACTTGCCAGTTGGCACGCGTCAGGTAAACTCTAGCCAGTTTAAGGGTGTAAACTTCAACTCTTATTTTGGACAGGTACGTTATACTTTCGATGACAAGTATATCCTAAGTGCAGTAGTTCGTCGTGACGGAGCTTCTAGTTTCGGCGCGAATGCTCGATATGGTGTGTTCCCTGCATTCTCTGCTGCTTGGAGAGTTTCCTCTGAATCTTTCCTTAAAGGTGCTACCTGGATCAACGATTTGAAAATCCGTGGTGGTTGGGGACAGATGGGTAACTCCAATAACGTAGATCCAAACAACCAATTTTCTTTGTTTGCAAATGATATAGGATATTCTTCTTACGATATCACGGGTTCAAACGCTAGTGCATTAATTGGTTTCAGAAGATCTCGTGTCGGTAACCCGAACGCACAGTGGGAAACTGCTGTGACTCAGAACATCGGTTTTGACGGTACCTTCTACAACGGTCGTTTGGATATCATCTTCGATTGGTGGAAGAAGGATACCAAGGACTTGTTGTTAACTGGTCCTGTGCCATCGACGGCAGGTTACAACGCGTCGCCTCCTGTGGTAAACATCGGTCAAATGTTGAACAGAGGTCTGGACCTTTTGGTAACTACCAGAGGTAACCTAACTACTGACTTGACTTATGAGTTAACTGCTACAGGTTCGGTGTTAAAAAATGAGATTGTTTCCCTTTCTCCAGGATTGAGCTTCATCACTTCCATCAACCCAAATTACAGAGGTATTCAGCCTATCCGTAATGCGGTAGGTCAGCCACTTTCTTCTTTCTTTGGTTACAATGTTCAGGGATTATTCAGAAATGCTGAAGACGTTACAAAGCATGCCAAACAAGACGGTGCTTCTCCTGGTCGCTTCAAGTTTGAAGATGTCAACGGTGATGGTTCCATTACTCCAGAAGATCGTATGTTCCTTGGAAGCCCAGTTCCTGATTTCACTGGTGGTATGAACTTTACCCTAGGTTACAAAAGATTTAATCTCTCTGCTTACTTGTATACCTCTATCGGTAACGAAATCTGGAACCAATCTCGTTGGTTCACTGACTTCTTCCAGCCTTTTGAGGGTGCTAATAGGTCAAAGAGATTGCTAGAAGCATGGACTCCTCAAAACTTGGATGCAACTACTCCAATCGTAGAAAGAGTGTCTAACCTCTCCAATGCCAACGTTGCGAACTCCTACTATATGGAAGATGGATCTTACTTGAGATTGCAAAATTTGACCCTAGGTTATACTGTTCCAGCAAGCGTATTGCAGAAGTTGAAAATGAAAAGAGCGAGAGTATTTGCTTCTGTTAACAACCTATTTACCTTGACAGGGTATGAAGGATTGGATCCAGCAGTAGGTGGAAACGCCGATACAACGTTCGGTGTTGACGTAGGAAACTACCCAGTCACTAGAGGTTGGACCTTCGGTCTTAATTTGAGCTACTAAGCCAAACAAATAAATTCAAATCGAGTTATAGACATTATAATTGATTAAACAAATGAAAAATTTCAAATTAAAAATCGGTGCCCTGCTTGCATCAGGAGCGATGCTCGTAGCAGTGAGTTGTAGCAAGGAGTTTTTGGAAGTTCCGCCGGTTGGACAATTGGCGGAAGCCCAGCTTACTTCTTTAGCTGGTATAGATGGATCGTTGATCGCGGCATACTCCCAAGTAAACGGACGCGGCAACATGTTAGGCTCTCCATCCAATTGGGTGTGGGGTAGTATCCGTGGTGGTGAGGCCAACAAAGGGACTGACCCAGGTGACTTCTCGACCATCAACCCTATCCAGCGTTTTGAAAATAACGCTGCGGATGGGGATATTGGAGCAAAGTATAACGTCGCTTACGAAGGTATTGCAAGAGCAAACAACGTATTGAGACTGTTGTCCAAAGCAGGAGCAGATGTGACTGCAGCAGACAAGGCTCGTATTTCTGCACAAGCAAGATTCTTGAGAGCGCACTACTACTTTGAGCTAGCTCGTGACTACAACAGAACTCCATATGTAGATGAGACTGTAGATTTCGGTACTGGCTTGGAGAAAGTGAAAAATGATAAAGACCTATGGCCTTATATCATTGCTGACTTGGAATACGCAGTTTCTAAGCTTCCCGCTACTCAGCCTCAAGTAGGTAGAGTAAACATATGGGCAGCGAAGACCTACTTGGCTAAAGTTTACATGTACACAAAGGAGTTTGGAAAAGCCAAATCACTATTCGATGAAGTAATCGCCAATGGTGTTACCTCAAATGGATTGAAGTACGGTTTGGTTCCTTACTACAATGACATGTTCCGTGGCAAGAACGATAACCACCAGGAATCTATCTGGGCGTATCAGTCTGCTGCTAACACAGGTTCTGTAAACAACGCAAACCCTGATTTAGAAATGAACTTCCCTTACTACACCGGACCTTCTGGTCCAGGTAGCTTCTATGGATTCTTCCAGCCAAGCTTCACTTTTGTGAACGCATTTAGAACTGTCAATGGTCTTCCACTTTTGGATAAGTCGTACAACATTGGTGCAAATCAGGTGAAGAACGACCAGGGTGTTGCTTCTGGCGCGTCTTTCACTCCAGATGCTGGCGAACTTGACCCTCGTTTGGATCATACTGTAGGTCGTAGAGGTATTCCTTATTTGGATTGGATTGATCACCCAGGTCAAGCTTGGATCACTAACCAGCCAGATGCAGGTCCTTACTCTCCTAAGAAGTATGTCTATGCCAAATCTGAGGCTGGAACTTTCCAGGATAACTCTACTTGGAGTCCAAGTCATACTGGTATCAACTTCATGATCATCCGCTTTGCAGATGTGCTATTGCTAGCTGCTGAAGCTGAAATCGAAGTAGGTAGCTTGGAAAAAGCACGTGAGTATGTGAACAGAGTTCGTACTAGAGCAATCAATTCTCAATTGAAGAGAAGCAATGGTACTCCTGCTGCTAACTATAAGATCAGCACCTACACAGCTGCTTGGACAAGCAAGGACGCTGCTAGTTTGGCTACACGTCACGAGCGTCTTCTTGAATTGGGTTTGGAAGGTCACCGTTTCTATGACCTTCAGCGTTGGGGTACTGCTCAAGCTGAATTGGACTTCTACTTTGCTTACGATGGAGTTAAACTTATTTCTGCCCTTGGCGGATCTAAGTACTCCGATAAGTTCAAGTGGGTTCCAATACCTCAAGCTCAAATTGACCTAGTTGGAAAAGACATCTTGGCTCAAAACCCAGGTTTCTAATTCTTCAGTATTTTCCGAATGGAAAGGGAAGGTCTTTTGGCCTTCCCTTTTTTTGTTGCTAATGACAACCATATTTTTTTCCATTTCGGAATATGTTATTTTTCTACTCCCTTACTGAAACCTCCTGTTGATGAAAACCGATTCCTTTCTTTTGTGTCTTTTGTTAGTTAGCCTACTGCTTGCTTGTCGTCAGGAAGCCACGCTTTTTGAACTGAGGTCTCCAGACAAGACCGGATTTTGGGTTTATCTATACCACTGTAAAGTAAAACTCGTACGATACCCAGTGTAAGGTTTTTCTAAGACGAGACATAAGACAGAGTCCTGCGCCTGAACGAGATGACATCTTTTTTGGGGAGATGTCATCTCCCCAAAAAAGATGTCAGAGATATTGCTCCAGGCAACGAAGTGATCCATTTTATTCGACTGCAACAAACAGATTTTTTTTTAAATTCGCATCCGCCTCTGCAGCGGATACCTGCATCACTCAATTTTTTATTGCTTTTAATTCCATTCTGTATTCAAATCCTGATATTTATCAATACTTTTATTTTTTAATGCTGTCAAAATAAAATGCGACAGCATTGGAATTGGCTTGATTCATTCAAAAACCCCATTGCAAAGCAGTATGAAAAATGTAGGAATAATTAAAATCAACACACTAGTTGTTGCGGCAGTCATTTTATTTGTGAACAGCGCCGCTTGGGCGCAGGGCCTTGCAACGGCCAACAAACCCAGCTTTAGCAATCCCTTCTCCATTGCCTTGGCCGACCCTTTTGTGCTCTATGAAGATGGGGTAGGTTATTACATGTATGGTACGGGCGGCGGTGCCGTAAATGGCTTTGGGGCCTATAGCTCCAAGGATTTGGTGAACTGGAAATACGAAGGGCAGGTGTATTACGGAAACAATGAAAATGGATGGGGTGTCGGCGCCTACTGGGCACCCGAGGTATACCAATTTCGAGGCAAATACTATCTGTTTTACAGTGCAGATTGGAAACAGAACCCGACGAAAGAGTTGGAAAATTTTCGCATCGGGGTAGCCGTGTCTGATAAACCCTTAGGGCCATTTGTAGATATGGCCAAAACGCCCATTTTTGATCCCGGCTATCCCATCATCGATGCAAATGTAATGTTTGACCCAAGCGGTAAAATCTATTTGTACTATTCCCGTTGTTGCTACAAGCATGCAGTGCAAAGCGAAGTGGCTGATTGGGCAAAGGGCAAGGGCTGGTTCAATGAAATTGAAGAGAGTTGGGTATATGGCATTGAATTGAAGCCTGATTTTTCAGGCACCATCGGTGAGCCAAAAATGTTATTGCGCCCGCCATTGAAAATGAATAACAAACAGGCTGAGTGGGAGAGCAGGTCGGTAACTTCCAAGGAAGTGAATCGTCGCTGGACAGAAGGATCGGTAGCCTTCAAAAATAAGGATATGTATTACCTGATGTACTCGGCCAATTTTTTTGGCGGAAAAAACTATGCGGTGGGATATGCCACCTCAAAGAGCCCGCTGGGCCCCTTTATGAAAGCGGCCAATAATCCGGTGCTGCAAAAAAACAGTGAGCAGGGCGGCCGGGTAACCGGCACCGGGCATAATAGTATTACGTATTCGCCTGATAAAAAAGAAATGTTTTGTGTGTACCATGGGCGAACCACCCAAACAGGCGACGAAAGGGTGGTATTCATAGATCGGATGAAAATTCTTCAAAATGGGAAATTGGTGGTGAGCGGTCCCAACACGGATCCGCAGCCAATACCTTCTGGAATAAGTAAAAATTAGGAGATGACATCTTTTTTGGGGAGATGTCATCTCCCCAAAAAAGATGTCATCTCGTCAAACGATTGATTAAAAGGCTTTTATGGAGAGGCGCCTGCACCTGCCAGCGTTTTGAATTCGAAAGATGAGGAATAAATGGGCACAGGACGGAGTTCTGCGCCTGTGCAGAGTTTTGAGTTCGAAAGAAGAGTAACAAATGCACAACCGATGGAGTCTTCCGCCTGTAGGATAATAATTTATAAAGCCCTTATTGTTAAGGCAATTTTGCTGTTTTGTTTTTCTTCCTTGATTGGAAATAATTGATTAAAAGCACAATAATAATAATGAGCAGTCCAAAAAATTCCCTGCTTTCCTCCACCCAAGGTTTTTCAGCCTTCATGGTTTCGGCGATGTTTTCAGCATGGTGTATATTGAGCCAATCTAGTAAACCATTTTGGTCAAAAATTTTATAGATTGCATAACCGGTAAAAAACGCAATGCCTACCAGCGTTGCGACTGGATGAAAGGCCCCTTTCGATGCTTTCCAGCAAAGGAAGGCGGCAAAAAGATAAATGGGTATCCACAAATAAGGGTCGGGGTCATTGTACTGCAGTGCAGCAAACAACACAAACGTACAGCAGAAAAACAGGTTGAAGATTTTCATTATTTATTATTGAGTGAATTGATTCACCTTCAGAAAAGGCTGGGTTTAAAATTGAAGCTATTGTTTTTTTTTAATAATTAATAAAATTGCAGTCATTTAAAGTGCAGCAAGTGCAATAATTCCTGAAGGTAATCGAACCACTGGGCCCATCCTATCCAGACGGGCAGTTGATTACAGCGCAGAAGGCGGGTTACTGGTTTTACAGGTGGCCCTTGCTGAAGTTGGGGGAATAGTAAAAGAAGCATCGGAAAGTATGGTTTTTATCATACTGGTATCCAGCGGCTTTTTGCTGAACAATCAACATATAGCCTGCATCCATCGAAAGGAATTTACCAAGGGTTTGTTTAATACCCAAAAAAATCCTGTTTTGGTCAAATGTATTGAGCACAATTTCTTTTCCCCATTGAATCATGATTTCGTCTGAAACAACAAGGGAGGGATAATGAGTGTTTTTCCAAAATGGAATATTGGCACTTACTAAATAACGGACCCGGTCAGTAAACTTATACTGATGAATAAATTGATCATTTACCATTTTTTGCTGCCAACGTTGTTCATTTCTTATCCGGTGCACAAGTCCTATTTTTCCAATATTGGAACTCAGTTGTAATTGTTGATAAATGCGGTGTTCCTGGGCGAACTGCTTCCAGCCTTCCACCGAGGGCACCACCCACATTTGGGCAAACCCCAGGGTGGCGGTTATATTTTCCTTTAGCCAATAGTTGACTCCCCATCTGCCAAAGTAGAAACCTGGATCTGCTAAAAAATGATTTCTTTTTAAGTGGAAATCGCAAATCAGTCCCCAGTTTTTAGATAGCCGGATAGTATTGTTGATGCTCCACCAGCTTTGATACTGAGCATTGATTTGTTTGGAGCTTGATTGTGCAGTTGCAACCATTGGAAGCAAACTAGTAAGCATTGCCAAATAAAAAATAACGTAATATTTTTCTCTGCTGAATTTCATTTATACATATTCATTGTTAATGAAAGGGTCAAGATTATCCTAATGACCATGCTGTTTGGGCGATGGTAATTTTCGTTTAGGTAAAAAATAAAATCAACAACTGTGCCGCCAAAATTCTCAGGATCATGGTGAGGGGATAAACTGTTGCATAGGTTGCTGAGGGGATATCGTTGCCGGCTATTTTCAGAGAAAATGCCAATGCAGGAGGATCTGTGCATGAACCGGCAAGCAGACCGCAAATTTCAAAATAGCTTTTCCTGAAAAGTTTTTTTGCTGCCAGTCCCACGATTAACAAGGGCACCATGGTAATCGTAATACCCATTATCATCCACCGGTAACCAGTTCCATCATTGAATGCATCAGAAAGATTGTGACCGCTGCTAATTCCTACACTAGCGAGGAACAAGGCAATGCCGATTTCACGGAGGATCAAATTGGCGCTATGGGTAGTATAATTATTAAGATAGAGATGATTGCCAAAGCGACTTAGTATTAGGGCAACAATCAGTGGTCCACCTGCCATACCAATTTTTATTGCTGAAGGAATAGTAGGAATATAAAATGGGATACTTCCTAAAATTACCCCCAGAAAAATACCGATAAATACCGGTCCAAGATCAGGAACATCCAATCTTTTTAGTGAGTTGCCTACAACAGTTTCAAATTGTTTTACACCTTCCTCCGAACCTACAATGGTAACGATATCGCCCAATTGTAAATAGAGGTTTCCATGGGCCACCATTTCAATGCCGGCTCTTTTGATTCGAGTAATGGTTAAATTTTCGCGTGGTATTTCCGCTATATTGCATAGCCGCTTATGGGTAATTTCTTTTCTTGTGACAATAATTTTTCTAGTAATTAAACTACTTAATTGGTCCGTCTTCAGGTTCATATTACTTTCGGCACCTACCAATAGTTTTACTTTATCCATCACATTTTTTGGAGCAATAAAAAGCATTACGTCTCCTTCAGAAAGAATCGTATCGGGGCTGGGTGTAATGATGGATCCTTTGTGAAACATCCTGGAAATGATTGCCGGCTCATTGAGTATTTTTAAAATCTTTTTGATAGGCTGGCCAATCAGTTGTTGATTATCGAGTCGGATATGAAGGGAGAGGGGGCGATTGGATTGAATGAAACTTAGTTTCCGATGTAATTCTTTTTCTTTTTCAATATCCACGCCTAATATTTTTTTCAATAAAACAAGCGATACAATAATTCCAATTACTGCAAATGGATAGGCTACGGCATAGGCTAAAGTAATGGTTGCAATATCAACTCCGTTCAAGTGCAAATCTTTAACGGCGGCTTGGGCTGCAGCTAGGCCCGGTGTATTGGTAACGGCACCACTCATCACGCCAGTCATTGTGGCGATAGGGTAGCTGCCAGAATAAAAAAATGCCAGCGTAATGGCAACGCCAATTAATACAACTGATGTGGCCAATGCATTATTTCCAAGAGCGCTTTTCTTTAGGGAGGCAAAAAATCCTGGCCCTACCTGCAAGCCTACAGCATATACAAAAAGTATAAGGCCAAATTCCTTGATAAAATGTTCTGTTGCCTGGTCGATGGTAATTCCCAGATAGGAAAATAGCAGGCCAATGAACAGCACCCAGGTAACGCCCAAAGAGACACCGAAAATCTTTATTTTTCCCAGTGTAATGCCGGTAGCTATTACCAATGAATAAATAATGACAGCTTGGGCTACAGATGGTTCTGTAAATAATTGTACCAACCAATTCATGCGTTATTTATTTTAGGCTGAGCATATTTATCAACTGATTAAAAGAGGATTCATACAGCAGCAGGCAATAAAATAAAGTGCTACATCTTCTTTATTTATTGATTATACATGTTCTGGTTCCAATGCCCAATGCTCTGGTGACCGCCACAATGCACTTAGTAATAACTCTCTTAAAAAGAAAAACTCTTTGGGAAGTTTATCATAGAGCTTGGAAAATAATTCTTCATGAGACAGTAATTCCTGTTTCCAGGGTTCCCTGTCAATAGTAGTGATTTTCGCGAAATCCTCTTTGGTAAAATAGTCATTGCCCCTCCAGTCAATATCTTCATATCGGGGCATCCAACCTATCGGAGATTCAACGGCACTGGCACCGCCATGTACTCTTTGGATAATCCATTTTAGTACCCGCATATTTTCGCCAAACCCTGGCCATAAAAAATTCCCCGCGTCATCTTTTCTAAACCAGTTCACACTAAAAATCCGGGGAGGGTTAGGGAGGTCACGGCCAAATTGTAGCCAATGGTTTACATAGTCGCCCATATGGTATCCCATAAAAGGTAGCATGGCAAATGGGTCACGCCTTACCTTGCCTACTTCTCCAAAAGCGGCGGCAGTAGTTTCACTGCCCATGGTGGCGGCAGCATACACGCCAAAGCTCCAGTTAAAGGCCTGGCAAACCAAAGGAATGGTGGTGCTTCTTCGTCCACCAAAAATAAAGGCTTCAATACGAACACCATTCATACTATCCCATTGATCGTCGATGGCGGGGTTTTGAATGGCCGGGGCTGTAAATCTACTGTTAGGGTGTGCCGCAGGTGTTTTTCCATTGGGGTCGAATGGCTTTCCGTGCCAATCTGTAAGCCCTTCGGGTATTTCTTTAGTCATCCCTTCCCACCATACATCTCCATCGGTAGTGATGGCAACATTGGTAAAAATGGTGTTGGATTGAATGGTTTCCATTGCATTGGGGTTGGTGTGGAAATTAGTACCCGGTGCTACACCAAAATAGCCTGCCTCGGGGTTGATGGCATATAAGTTGCCATCTGTTCCCCTGTGAATCCAGGCTATATCATCGCCCACCGTGCTCACTTTCCAGTCATCAATACCTTTGGAAGGTATCATCATCGAAAAGTTAGTTTTGCCACAGGCACTGGGAAAAGCTGCCGCAACATAGGTCTTCTCCTTTTGGGGCGATTCAACTCCTAGGATGAGCATATGTTCTGCCAGCCATCCTTCTTCCCTTCCTACAACCGAAGCAATTCGAAGGGCAAAGCATTTTTTACCCATTAGTGCATTTCCACCATACCCACTTCCATAAGAAATGATTAGCCTTTCTTCTGGAAAATGAGAAATATATTTAGTGGTAGGGTTGTTGGGCCATTTAGAATCGGCGATGTTTTGTTGAATGGGAGCCCCTACCGTATGAATGCATTTTACATATTCGTTTACTTTGATGTAGGGATAAATATGTTCACCCATGCGGGTCATGATATGCATGTTGACCACTACATACTCAGAGTCGGTAAGTTGAATGCCGTATTTTGAAAAGGGGGAACCAACCGGTCCCATGCAAAATGGTATCACGTATAAAGTTCTACCACTCATTGCGCTGTCCATTAAATCATTTAGTATCTCTTTCATGGAATTGGGTTCCATCCAGTTGTTGGTAGGGCCCGCATCCTCTTTTCTTCTGCTGCAAATAAAGGTTTTGTCTTCCACCCTTGCCACATCGCTGGGGTCCGAAAAGCAGGCAAAACTATTGGGTCGTTTTTGCTGGTTGAGCTTAATAAATGTGCCCTTTTTTACTAGTAATTCGCATAAGTCGTCATACTCCTGCTTGGATCCATCGCACCAATGAATGTTTTTGGCATTGCACTGTTTGGCGATGCTATTTACCCAGGCCTTAATTTCTGATTGTATCTGCGAGGATTGATACAGGGGGAATTTATTGTCATTATACATATGATAAATATTATTACTATAACAAATTAAAACTTTAAAGTATAGGATGCAAATTTCTGACTATAAGAATCTATTAAATAGGTCGATAATCTTAGATTGTATGATTCGGATACATGTGGATAATGGATAACTGATAACTGGTTAACTGAAAACTGAAAGTTCTTAATTAATAAATGAATAATTGAATAATGGATAGGTGATAATGGATAATTGAATAATGGATAGATGATAATGGATAACTGATAACTGGTTAACTGAAAACTGAAAGTTCTTAATTAATAAATGAATAATTGAATAATGGATAGATGATAATGGTTCAACTAAACTCCTAAACTTCTAAACCTCTAAACATCTAAACCCTAAACTTCAAAACCCCTAAACATCTAAACCCTAAACTTCTAAACCCCCGCAGGCCCAGGACGCTGTCGGGCTACTATTTCCTACCCAATACCAACGCCGTCCTATTAGTGAGGTAGATGCTGAGGAGCTGATTTGGATCGGTTGCATAATCAATGCTGTCATCCACTCTGTCAAATCCACCAAATATTTTTTTATCTGAATTGAGTAGGATGCGATAAATTCCTTGCTCGGGGGCTCTAAACTGATAATCGAAAATAGCGTTGGACGGACTAAAATTGAAAATAAAAATCAATTTATTTTTTTCAAAAATAATGACCTTATTTTCTGCATCCATATGCAGTTGAGTTGCCATGGGGGATGCAAGAATTTGATTGGTTTTGATGCAGTGAATCATGGCTTTGTCCCAATTGCCCAAGTGCTGGTATTTCAGTTCCTTGTTATCGGCCAGCGACCATTGTCTTCTTGCATATTGGTGACTCCAGTTATTTCCTTCCCTCGGAAAATCAACCCATTCGGGATGACCGAATTCATTGCCGATAAAATTCAGGTAACCATCTCCGCCCAGGCTAATGGTAATTAGCCGGATGAGTTTGTGTAATGCAATGCCCCGGTCAATGATATGGTTTTGATCTTCCAACTTCATGTCAAAATACATGGCTTTGTCCATGAGCCAGAAGGCAATGGTTTTATCTCCCACCAGTGCCTGGTCGTGCGACTCGGCATACGCGATGGTTTTTTCTCCGAATCGGCGATTATTCAGTACGCCCCATATTTCATCGATATTCCAATCCTCATCCGATTTTTCCTTTAGCAGTTTGATCCAGTAATCCGGAATCCCCATGGCCAATCGGTAATCGAAACCCAATCCACCTGCTTCGGGTGTTCTACATAGTCCGGGCATTCCGCTTACATCCTCTGCAATGGACAAATAGTTTTGCTTGAGCTCGTGAATCACCGCATTGGCCAATTGCAAATAGGTGATTGCATCGGCGTCAATATCCGCTTTGAAATACTTATCGTAATGATCAAAATCGGTGTTGCCATGGTGTAGGTAAAGCATAGAAGTGACTCCATCGAAGCGGTAGCCATCAAAGTGAAATTCTTCGAGCCAATAGCGAACATTGGAGAGCAACATTTTTTTTACCTCCCATTTTCCGTAATCAAATAATTTGGAGTCCCAGCCTATGTGGTATCCTCTTTCACCTGCATGAAAATATTGGCTGTCGGTTCCATCCAATTCGTTGAGCCCCTCGGCAATATTTTTCACCGCATGCGAATGAACGATGTCCATGATTACCGTGATGCCCATTGCATGGGATTTATTGACAAGGTATTTTAGGTCTTCTGGCGTTCCAAATCGGGAAGAAGGTGCAAAAAAATTGGAAACATGGTAGCCGAAGGAACCATAATAAGGGTGTTCCATGATTGCCATCAATTGAATCGTATTGTATCCGCCTTCTTTTATTCTTGGCAATATTTCATCGGCAAAGGCGCGGTAGGTACCTACTGCTGCAGACTCCTGCGCCATTCCGATATGGCATTCGTAGATGATGGGTGGTTGGTAATTTCCAGTTGGGTTAAATTGAGTATCGGTCCATTTAAAAGGAGATGCCGGAAGCCAAAGCTGTCCGGAAAAATCCTTTGTGATAGGATCCTGTATTACTTTTTGTATCCATGCAGGTATCCTGTCAGTAATACCATTACCCGCATGAACAGTAAGTTTTACCCTGCTGCCATGGATAAAAGAATTTTTGTAGGTTTCAAATGGTAAAAAAATCTCCCAATCATTTTGTTGGTTTCTTTCCAGCGGATGAGTCGTTCTATCCCAACCGTTAAAATCACCTATGAGAAAAAGCTGTTCTGCATTTGGAGCCCATTCGCGGTAAGTCCATCCCTTGTTGACGGCATCAAAATTAATTCCATAATACTGATGACCCGTAGCAAAATTGAGCAGGCTGCCTGCTGCAGCTTCAATTTCTTTGCGGGCTTTTTGGTAGCGGTCCAATCGATGTTGTACATCCTGCTGGTAAGGATTCAGCCATGAGTCTTCTTGAATAATGAGTAATGGTTCTATTTGATTCATACTAATGTAAGGGATGAGCTACTAAGATAATCATTCAAGGCAATTGACACAATCATTTTATTTTCAACCACTAATTCGGTATCAGTCCGATTGGCACAATAAATTCCCATCGGTTGCTGGTGCCGGGGTTTTGAAAATTCCGATCGAGCAAATGGGCGTAGCGAAATCCAAAGCTAACGGGCAATGCATTCCATATTTTGCTGTCAAAATAAATTTCCGCCCCTACACTGCGATTTTTTATATCCGTTAGTGCGCCATTTAGCCTGGCGCGGACAATGGTATGATCGTAAAAAGCGTTTGCACGTATACGTTGAAAAAACAGGATATTACCAAATCCCCAATCAGGATAGGCTATTGGAAAATGATAATTGGCGCCCCACTTATACATTCGTCGGGTGCTGAGCGCTTCATAGCCTCTTGAATAGGAGAAGGTATTGCTAAAATAGTTGAATAGGGTATCCCTCGTTTGATAAGAGCCATTCAGCACAAGGCTATGGTTAGCAAATAAACCCGGAAAATAAAAGGAACTGTTGGCAACCAGTTTGTTGGTCTGTATCAGTTTAAAGGCGTTTCTGTACGAAACCGAAAGGGTTTGCGCCCAATGTGGGTTAATATGTTGCTTTGCTTGTCTGCCGGTATTGCTTAAATAAACAAAAAAATTGGTATATTTTACAGAAAGGTTGTCGAAAACATTTTTACCGTTTCCTCCATAATACAATTGTTCAATATTGTATCCACCACCAAAATTAATATGGGTGGAGCTGCTACCACCCACAAAACTCAATGGAATGGAAATACCCGCGTTTAATTTTGCTGAATTGAAAACAACAGTCTTTCCAATAGCCGTATCTATATTCCTGTTTACACTATAGGAGCTACCCAATTGCAGCAAGGGAAACCATCCTGCAAATATTTCATTGAACCCAAAGCTATGGCTTCGGTCCGATCGGTTGAAACTGTATTGGAGGGTATTGCTAAAGCTGCTGAGTACATTATCACTATAAAGATTATAACTGTATTCGGGATCGGCTATTTCAGGTCGCCAGCTATGAAAATTAAAGAGTTGAAATGATTTTTTGTATTTCGTGACAGTATCACTGGTAGGGGTAACCGTATTTAATATGCCGGCTCCTTTTTCCCGAAGGGTTGCAGCCGTGTACAAGGCAGGCGAAAGGGTAAAATCGGCATTGGTTATTTCTTTCCAGTCGCTGGCAACAAGGGGTAGCTTTGCGAGCCTTGATCCGTTAGCTGAAAAGGCGCTAAACAAAAGCTCCTGCTTACTATTTACTGCAGGTTGGTATACGCCATTTAAGTTATCGGTAAGCGTAAATATTTTTTTATCGAGCAGGCTAACGGCTACAATTTTATCTGTATTGTGTTGCATGGCGCTGAAATAAATAGTATCCCCTTTCACAAACGGATAGCCGATTACATTAAAAGAAAATGGGGTAATCGGTTCTGTATTGCCATTGGCAAGATCCACTTTTACCAGCCCCATTTTACCCTCCGGATTTCTTACAGCTGAGACAGCTGAATTGGAATCAATGTATTTGGATTGGGTGTAAAAATAATGCTGGGGATTGGGCAACTCCTTAATTAGTTCGCCCGTGTTGGCGTTGATACGATGCAGGTAATTGGTACCATCTGGGTTTACATTTACCGCCAGCACTTCGCTACCATTTTCATTGATATCCGGTGAAAAATATTTTGTATGGTTACCCAGCTGTCTTTGTTGGTTGCTGTACATATTTAATACTTGGATTACACTGTAGTTTCTGTTTCCCCATCGCGGGTCTGATTGGTAGCTGGCATAAACAATGTTGCCATTTTGATAGCTATAATATTCATCGATCACTATATTTTTTGCCCGAATCATTTTTTCTTTTCCATTGATGATCCAGTAAAAACTGCTGATGGAATGGTTCGACT
>JBIIVV010000255.1:0-4495 GCA_044339235.1 Ferruginibacter sp. | reverse complement strand
GAAATAACCATCAAAACCAGTCCGATGGCTGCAGTAACTGTGGTGGCGGTGAGTGGAGGATATCCAAATCAGTATGAAACGGGCAAAGAAATCCTAGGACTGGTGGATGCTGAATTGACAGGAACAATTGTTTTCCATTCTGGCAGTTTGCAAGATGGAGAAAAAGTGTTGACCAACGGAGGAAGGGTGTTGGCTGTAACAAGCACTGGCAGCAATATTACAGCGGCAGCAGCTCAGTCCAATAGGGTCCTTGAAAAAATTCGTTTTGATGGCATTTACTTTAGGGATGATATTGGGTACGAATTCCGCTAGGACTATGTTTCATGCGTTCGAAGAGAGGATGGTATGGCTGGTGAAGAGGGTTTCGGTAGACTACATTTTTAGTGATTTGAGTCTATCAAAAATGAAAAAAATTACGGGCTTTTAGAAATAAGAATGCCCAAAGTTGACAATCAAAAAAAATAAAATCAGATAATCTAAATCTGCAAATCTTCTCCCTGCATAAAATCTTGAAAAATAAAGGGGTTAGCGTTGTTAATTCAAATAAATTACATCAACTTTGCTTCATTCTTTACTTTCGATTTTTCTCTATATAAATTATGGGCCTTTTTAATTTTTTTACTCAGGAAATTGCAATGGATTTGGGCACTGCAAATACTTTGATCATTTTTAATGATGAAGTGGTAGTAAATGAACCTTCCATTGTTGCATTAGATAGAAACAATCCGAAAAATATTTTAGCAGTGGGAAAAAAGGCATTGATGATGCACGAAAAAACCCATGAAAGCATTCGTACGGTTCGTCCTTTGAAAGATGGCGTAATTGCGGATTTCAATGCCGCTGAATTGATGATTCGGGAAATGATCAAAATGATCTATCCCAAAAAGCCATTGTTTGCCCCCAGTTGGAGAATGATGATCTGCATTCCCAGTAGTATTACCGAGGTTGAAAAGCGTGCCGTTAGGGATAGTGCAGAGCAAGCTGGCGCAAAGGAAGTATACCTGATTCATGAACCCATGGCTGCAGCACTAGGAATTGGAATTGATGTGGAAGAACCGGTGGGAAATATGATCATAGATATCGGCGGTGGTACCACCGGTATTACCGTGATAGCCCTAGCGGGTATTGTTTGCGATCAAAGTATCCGAATAGCGGGCGATGAATTTACAGCTGATATTATGGAGGCGCTGAGGCGTTACCATAGTTTGTTAATAGGTGAGCGTACTGCTGAACAAATTAAAATTCAGGTAGGCGCTGCATTGAAGGATCTTGATAACCCTCCTGACGACATTCCGGTGAATGGTCGCGATTTAGTAACTGGTATACCCAAACAGGTTTTTGTAAGTTACCAAGAGGTGGCAGAGGCGTTGGACAAAAGTATATTCAAAATTGAGGAAGCAATACTAAAGGCATTAGAAATCACTCCACCCGAATTGGCCGGCGATATTTACCGACGTGGTTTATATTTAACAGGAGGTGGAGCGCTTTTAAGGGGGCTCGATAAGCGAATCGCAGCAAAAATAAAATTGCCCGTTCATGTGGCGGATGATCCGCTTAAAAGTGTGGTTAGAGGAACCGGTATCGCATTGAAAAACTACGACAAATATCCTTTTGTAATGCGGTAATCATTCATCAATTACAAAGCGCCAATGGGCGAAAAAGACACTGTTCTTTTCTGGTATGAAAATTTTTTTATATTTACCGATTGCAAACTTCTCTGCCCAGAGAAGGTTAGGAGGGTTAGTGTATGCATAATCTTTTTCTGTTTATTCGCAGATATTTCAACTTCATTGTTTTATTATTATTGCAGGGTTTTTCAATTTATTTACTGGTACATTACAATAGCTATCACAATGCATTGGCCTCTAATTTTATGAATGAGATTACGGGAAAGGTCAATACCCAGTTTAATAAAGTGGATTATTTTTTTCAATTAAGAAAAACAAATGAGGCGCTTGTTCAATACAATGCACAGTTAAGGAATCGGTTGACTGAAAATTTTGAAAAGCAAGATACTTCCACCAAAATGGTTATGGAAAATATTTTGAATGATACAACAGGCCGTCAACGAAAATGGCTTTACCTTCCAACAAAAGTGGTTTCAAATTCTATTTCGGCACAGAATAATTTTATCGTATTGCAGCGGGGGGCCGCCCAGCAATTAAAAAAAGACGCCGGGGTAGTGGATCTCAATAATGGAGTAGTAGGGATCGTTACCGATGTTAGCGAAAATTTTGCTGTAGTAATGAGCCTGCTGCACAAGGATAGCAAAATAAGTGTAAAGCTTAAAAAGGGGGGAGAAGTAGGGCAGGTAATTTGGGATGGAAAAGATCCCAATCGCTTGTCATTAATCGATATTAGAAAAAGTGCGCGGGTGGCAAAGGGCGATACGGTTTATAGCAGCGGCTTCACCACCACATTTCCTTATGGGTTAATGGTGGGTACCGTTGAGGAGGTAATGCAGGATAAAAGTACCAATAACTACATCATTCATTTAAAATCATCCGCCAACTTCTACAATCTTCAACATGTGTATGCGATAGAAAATTTACAAAGGGAAGAGGTGGATCAGTTGTTAAAAAATGCGAATAATAAAGTCAACAATTAATTGATTCAAGAATACAAGCAATGAGTACACTATTAAAAAATATGCTTCGTTTCGTTCTGCTTATTTTGGTACAAGTTTTTGTACTAGATAGAATTCATTTGCATTATATGGTTACACCGTATATTTATTTTCTGTTTATTTTATGGATGCCTTTTGAAGGCAACCGCGCTGTGCAAATGATCATTGCATTTGCATTGGGGTTTACCCTAGATAGTTTTCGTCATCATCCCGGATTTCATGCTTCGGCCTGTGTTTTAATAGCCTACCTCCGACCATTTTTGATCAATTTGCTAATCTCACAAGAAGGAGCAGAAAATAATTATCGAGCGCCTTCTGCAAAAAGCTTGGGTGGGTTTATTCCCTATTTGGTTTATGCAGGTATGCTCACCTTGGTGCACCATGGATGGCTCTTTTTTTTAGAAGCGGTGCAATTTGGGAATTTCTGGTATTTTATTGTAAAAACCGTATTTTCAACTGCCATCAGTTTATTGCTGATCATTATAGTGGAATTGTTATTCTCGAGGAAGCAACAGTTTAGAACCAATACCGTATAATTTTATTTGCACAAATTCGATGTTGCAGGCCCGTATTTAAAACAAATTATCAACCATCAATCAATAATCAAATCCCCTTGGCAGTTGCTAATCATTCTAGTAAAAATGTAATCAAGCTTGTGTTTGCAGGCATGTTTGTAATCATCATTTTACAATTGGCCAATCTGCAAATTTTCTCTACCAAATATAGCATAATGGCAGATGACCAGGGGAAATTCCGGAAAGTAATTTATCCGGACCGGGGAATTGTTTATGACCGACATCGTAAGGCTATTTTGCAAAACATGACTATTTATGATTTAATGATTTTGCCTAATAAATTAAAAGGAATCGATACCGCTGCTTTGTGCAAAATTCTTGAGATAGACAGGGATCAATTTTCAAAAAAAGTAGTAGAGGTAATCATTAAAAATGGCCGAAGCAGACCTTCTATTTTTGATGCATTGCTAACGGATGAAAAAATGGCCATGCTAAATGAGGCCATGTATAAATTTGTACCTGGTTTTTATCTGCAGGAACGTCCGGTAAGGAGTTACCCTGTGGATGCCGGAGGCAATATACTCGGTTACTTGTCGGAAGTGGATAGCAGTTTTTTAAAGCGGCATAAAAATGAGGGTTACCAGATTGGTGATTATGCAGGAAAAACAGGTTTAGAGCAAACCTATGAAAAGGTATTGATGGGTAAAAGGGGGATTGAATTTTGGAAGCGCGATAATAAAAACAGGTTGACAGAAAGGTTGGATAATGGCAAATCGGACACCGCGGCAATCGCTGGCAATAATATGCATCTTGCCCTTGATATAGAGTTACAGGCATTGGGGGAAAAATTAATGGAAAACAAGTTGGGGGCGATCGTAGCGGTGGATCCAAAAACAGGTGGAATATTAGCTATGATAAGTAGCCCCACTTTTAAGCCAAAATTATTAACGGGAGCTACACGGAAAAAACAGATTGCTGCATTATTATTAAATCCAGCGCTTCCTCTTTATAACAGAACCGTTAGCGCCATTTATTCGCCGGGATCTACTTTTAAAACCTTGCAAGCCCTCATCGGGCTGCATGAAGGTGTTATTGAAACAACCACTAGATTTGCTTGTTCGGGTGCATTCTATGGATGTGGTAGCCAAAGGCCAATGAAATGTTTGGATATAGGGGTCTTTGATTTAAGAAGTGCCATCACTATTTCCGATAACACTTATTTTGCCAATGTGATGCAACGAGTAATTAATAATCCAAAATATCCAAATGTAGATAGCAGTTTAGCTGCCTGGGATCGATATATGTATGCTTTCGGATTAGGCCATAAATTGGGTGTGGATGTGCCAGGTGAAAA
>JBIIVV010000254.1:0-4500 GCA_044339235.1 Ferruginibacter sp. | reverse complement strand
GGTGCTTCCATCAATTCAATGGTAGCCTGAATGGCATCCGGCATATACATCATCGGCAGATAGGTATCCTCTTTTAAAAAACATTGATACTTTTTTTCTGCTATTGCCTCATGAAATATTTCTATTGCATAATCGGTAGTTCCCCCACCGGGTGCACTTTTATAACTAATTAATCCTGGATAACGAATACTTCTTACGTCTACTCCCCAACGCTGGTGATAATAATTGCACCAAAATTCGCCGGCATACTTACTGATCCCGTACACCGTAATAGGCTCAATAACGGTTTGCTGTGGGCAATTTTGCTTGGGCGATGTAGGGCCAAAAACTGCCACGGAACTGGGCCAAAATATTTTATGAATCTTTTCTTCTTTGGCAATATCCAATACATTAAGCAGACTTTGCATATTGATACTCCAAGCAAGGTTAGGATTTTTTTCACCCGTAGCAGACAAGATCGCTGCCAATAGATAGATCTGGGTGATATTTTGTCGAATCACTTGTACATGCAGCATTTCCTTGTTCATCACATCCAAACTAACATATGGACCCGTGCCCTTCAATAATTCATTTTCCTCTCTTAAATCACTTGCCAGCACATTCGCATTTCCATATATTTTTCTCAGGGCTAGGGTAAGTTCTACCCCGATCTGGCCAGAGGCTCCCACTACTAATATTTTCTCCTTTAGCATGACTGAAATATGATAATTGTAAGTTGAAAAATCGAGTGTAATTGCTTTATAAAATACCGTTTTATACCATTTCGCTAATGATAATCGACCAGCTCGAAGTATTCTTACAAGGTAGCGATTGCAACTGGCTCACACGGATTGTTCATTGAAACAGAACCATTACTCGAAAAACGCATCCAGATTAGAAAAGTATTACAAATACCTTGCAGGATTTCGCCTAGCATTGAGGATGTACCGTTTGATATTCATCCAAAAAGCAATAAAAAGATAGATGATCACTGGAGATCCCATGGTGATAAAAGAAATATAAATAAAATTCTTTCTAATAATTGAAGTCGCTATCCCCAATCGCTCCCCTATTGCGGTGCAAACGCCAAAAATATGCCATTCAATAAAGTGCCGGATAGTTTTCATTTAGCTAATTTACAAGATAATAATGATTTATTATACATTTAAACCCGCATTTTTCTTAAAAGCTGACTTGATTTTTTGTAAATTTGCAAAAAATAAAATGAAAATGTAAAACCCAACTACTTCCGCAATTTAGCTGAATGGTTTTTATTTTTCAAATTCCTTTTTTATCAACTTTACCTATTTCCTAATATTCAAATTCACATTATGGCCTTCGACATTGAAATGATCAAAAAGGTATACGCCCATTTTGGGAGCCGAATTGAAGCGGCCCGAAAAGCGGTTGGCAAACCTTTGACCCTTACAGAAAAAATATTGTACGCCCATCTATGGCAGGGAGATGCTACTGCCGCTTTTGAAAGAGGCAACAGTTATGTAGACTTTGCGCCAGACCGTGTTGCAATGCAGGATGCTACGGCTCAAATGGCATTGCTCCAGTTTATGCAAAGTGGTAGAAGTCAGGTAGCGGTTCCTAGTACCGTGCATTGTGATCATTTGATAGAAGCAAAAGTAAATAGCAAGACCGATCTTACCAGAGCTGTTACCGAAAGCAGTGAGGTATATGATTTTTTAGCTTCGGTAAGCAATAAATATGGAATTGGTTTTTGGAAACCGGGTGCTGGAATTATTCACCAAGTTGTATTAGAAAACTATGCCTTTCCTGGTGGAATGATGATTGGTACAGATAGCCATACTGTTAATGCAGGTGGCCTAGGAATGATCGCCATTGGTGTAGGTGGTGCTGATGCCTGTGATGTGATGGCGGGCCTTGCCTGGGAATTAAAAATGCCCAAACTAATCGGTATTAAATTAACCGGCAAACTAAATGGCTGGGCTGCTCCAAAAGATGTCATCTTAAAGGTAGCCGGCATTCTTACTGTAAAAGGTGGAACAGGAGCAGTAGTGGAATATTTTGGAGAAGGCGCTACCAGCATGAGTTGTACTGGAAAAGGAACCATTTGCAATATGGGTGCCGAAGTAGGCGCCACCACTTCCACTTTTGGATATGATGCCAGCATGAGCCGGTATCTGAAAGCAACCGGTCGCGAGGAAATTGCCACCGCCGCTGATGCCATCGCAGAACATTTAACCGGAGATAAGGAAGTATACGAACATCCGGAACTATACTTTGACGAAGTAATCGAAATCGACCTCAACACCCTGGAGCCGCATTTAAACGGACCCTTTACTCCAGATCTAGCTACGCCCATTTCACAAATGAAAGCAGCCGCCCAAGCCAATGGATGGCCAACTAAAATTGAAGTAGGGTTGATCGGCAGCTGTACCAATTCTTCTTATGAAGATATCAGCAGAGCCGTAAGTTTAGCCCAACAAGTAATAGATAAAGGACTAAAACTAACCGCTCAATTTTCAATTACCCCTGGTAGTGAGCTGGTTCGCTACACCATTGAAAGAGACGGATTTTTGGGCGTATTTGACAAGGTAGGTGCTACCGTTTTTGCAAATGCCTGTGGGCCTTGTATCGGTATGTGGGCTAGGGTTGGTGCAGAAAAAGCAGAAAGAAATACCATTGTGCATTCATTCAACCGAAATTTTGCCAAACGTGCAGATGGAAATCCCAATACGTTTGCTTTTGTAGGAAGTCCTGAGATTGTGACCGCTATGGCAATTGCAGGTGACCTTACATTTAATCCACTTACCGATACCCTTACCAATGATAAAGGCGAGCAAGTAAAGCTGGACCCTCCAAGTGGTTTTGAATTACCATTGAAGGGCTTTGATGCAGAAGATGCCGGTTACCAGGCTCCTGCCAAGGATGGCAGTGCAATCCAGGTATTGGTTGCTGCAGAAAGTAAACGCCTTCAACTATTAGATCCTTTTGCCGCATGGGAAGGAAAAGACCTCAAAGGATTGAAGTTGTTGATTAAGGCAAAAGGAAAATGTACTACCGACCATATCAGTATGGCAGGTCCATGGCTTAAATTTAGGGGGCATTTGGATAATATCAGCAACAATATGCTGATTGGTGCCATCAACTTTTTTAATGAAAAAACGGACCTTGTTAAAAATCAGCTGACTGGTGTGTACGGCACTGTGCCTACCACTCAAAGAGCATATAAAGCAGCAGGCATCGGGTCAATCGTAGTAGGTGACGAAAACTATGGAGAAGGTTCTTCAAGAGAACATGCTGCTATGGAGCCACGCCACCTGGGTGTACGTGCCGTATTGGTAAAATCATTTGCCCGTATCCACGAAACCAATTTGAAAAAACAAGGTATGCTGGGTCTTACTTTCGAAAACAAGGAGGACTACAATGCAATACAGGAAGATGATACCATTGATATCATAGGCCTGGAAACATTTGCAGCCGATCAACCGCTTCAATTGGTATTGCACCATGCAGATGGCAGCAGCCAAACCATACAGGTAAACCATACCTACAATGAGCAACAAATTGAGTGGTTTAAGGCTGGTGGCGCATTGAATATTATCAGAAAGGAATTTGCCGCAAGCAAATAAGAATCCTTTTAATAATAACAGGCGAAACTCTTTCTGGGGTTTCGCCTGTTTTATTTTACATCCTGCAAATCACTACCGCAGGCCTTCCTTTGAGCTGTAAGCTCCGAAAAAGTGGAGGAGCTTTAAGTCAAAAAGCAACTTTTCAAAAATTAGTTCTCCCTTATGTATTTTTAACGACGCGATTTAACTAATTTCATGCGTCAGTTAAAATTGAATATCCACATATGATTGTTAAAATACTTACCGTTGCCGGACTCGCAACATTTGAAATATACGCAGCCATACCGGCTGGATTTGTATTAGGCTTGTCGCCATGGACGATTTTTTTCTCGAGTGTCATTGGGGGACTAACAGGCGTTTTTGTTACCGCGTTTTTGGGCAACAAGATTAGGGCTTTGATTTTCAAAAATAAAATAGTAGAAAAGAAAAAAAACAATCATCCGATAGCCAATAAAATCTGGAATAAATATGGCATTATCGGGTTGGGATTTTTAGGTACCATGGCCGTTGGTGCACCGATAAGTATTGCGGTAGGGGTTGGACTAAACGCAAATCTTAGTAAGCTCATCACCTGGTGTTGCATCGGTGTTGTGACGCGTTGTGTTTTATTTACATTGATTGGTCATTATGGACTTCAATTACTTTGAGGAAAATGGTGGAATCCGCTAGTTGAAAATACCTTCCAATATTCATGTTGCAGCCGCTTTTATCAAGCATGTTCAATCTAAAGAGATTGCCGCCAATTAATTTTTCAACCCTACATTAAAATTAAAAAATATGCCTCCCATAAAAACTGCCCTTCTCTCTTTTGGCATGTCCGGTAAATTATTTCATGCGCCATTTATACAGGCTCACCCTGGCTTTCAACTCATAGGGGCATGGGAAAGAAGCAAGAAAATTATGGGCGAATTTTATC
>JBIIVV010000370.1:0-4060 GCA_044339235.1 Ferruginibacter sp. | reverse complement strand
GTATATCCTGTTACCGCAGTAAATGTATTTTCCCCACCATTTACTGTGACCGTTCCGCCACCAGCGGTTGAGTAAACATCAACAGTTCCACCTAAAGCATGTGTTGTTCCGCTAAGAGCTCCTCTATGGGAAGATTGACCTGACCAAGTCGTACTTCCAGTTAAATTTGCTAATGATGTAGTTCCATAACCAGAACTTAATACAGTTACAGATGCTGGCGTAGTATGAGTACCAAAAAGTCTTTTGCCTCCTGACGGACTCATTCCAAATTGAAAACCACCCAATAAACCATAGCTATTAAACATTAATGATGTTGTACCTCCATCTATAAGACAAACCCTACCGAACCTAGCATTTACAAAATCACCTACTATGTTTATATAATTTTCATTTGAACCAGATGTTAATGAAAAAACATAACTTGTACCTATTGTTTCAATATTCCCAAAAGTAATAGATAAAGAATAACCTTGTGACTGAGTAGCATTAGTTAATATAAAAACAGATGATATACTTGTTCCAAAGTAATTTCCTTGACCTAATATATAATAAGGTATTTTATTCACATAGGTATTAATATTAAATAATGTAAAAGCACCCCAACTAATTTTAGCAGATTGAGGATTAATATACATCCCTTCTTTGAATAAACTTGAAGTAACTATAAAACTACCATTTAGTATAACTTCGTATGTTTTAATCCAAGTTAAGGTTAATCCGGTTGCAGTTGCGGTAGTTGCTTTGCTTAACGTAACTGTATTTGCGTTTCCGCCTTGATTTCCTTTAGCAACTATAATAGTTCCAAATGGTATTCCTGTACCACTTAAATACATACCAACCTCTAAATTGGCATTGTTTGCATCACTAATTGCCGAAATAGTTGTATTAGTAGTAGTATTGCCTGCAATAGTACCTGTATTGTTAGTGTTGGATAGTGCATATTCCGGTGTTAAATAAGGAGTGTTGATGTTTCCTCTACCAGCAGCATTTACTCCGTTTACAGAATCGACGTAAATCGTATTGGCTTGTGGTGTTAATTGGGAATTTTTTGCACTGAAAGAAGTGAATGTTCCATCACCATTGTCTTTGCTGATTAGAAATAAATCATTCGTGCCAATATTTCCCGTTAGTTGTTGTCTTGTTGAAATTCCTGCCATTTTTTATGTTTTTTTTAATAAAAAGACCCTAACGAAAGGGTCTTTCTAGATTTATTGTGCTTGTTCTTCGTCAAATGGATTTACCACTGGTTTTGGCTGGAACTCCACCAATGGAAGTTCTTTTAACCATGCCAAATCAGACTGGTTTATTTCCTCTTGAGAGATAATCCAATTGTCATTTAAGTCTTGAATTGGATTGTAGAAACATACACCATCGTATGTCTGACCGATTAATTGGTCTTTTTGTTCTTCTGTTAAAATTGCGATCATTTTGTTTTTGTTTTTTTTATTGTATATATTAATTATACATTTCTTGACAATGCGGTTTGGAAAGTCGTTACTGCGGTGTTTATTATCAATTGTTGAGCCTGAGTTATTTGTCCTTTTGATAAGTAAGCAAATGCAATCTCTCTATCCGAACAGTATCCTTGGAAACTTCCATTATAGTAACCAATTGCACCTAATACTACTGGCAATCCTTGTTTTCCAGATGTTGGGTATCCAGAATATGATGTTTGAGCACTTTTAGATGAAAGTAGCATATTATCGTTAGCATCTCTAGATGCTTGATAAAGACCTACTGGATTTTCCCATGTTTTATTTATAGCAGACGTTCCGTTTATTCGTACAGCAGAGCTTTGTGCACCATCATTACTACCGAATCCAAAACCCGAAAATCCAGTTCCTAGGCCAATTGGATAGTCACCTACGAAATATCCGGTTCTCATTGGAGTTCTAAGATAGATTCCAAAAGCACCACTACTATTTCCAGTATTTGTGTTATATGCTGGAGACCACTCAGTATTTGCAAAATTGTTTATTGCGTTTCCTCTTGCACCAGTTGAAGCGAAAGTCCATCCTCCTTTAAAATCAAGATCATGCCATCTATTACCCATGAAGTTGTAAGCACAAGTCTCTGATGTTCCACCAACCATTAAATACATAACATCAATAAGTGGTAATATTCCATTATCGATAAATGATTGCTCTAAGTTATTACAAGCATTGATAGTCACGGTATCTGTTATGTTGAATTTAGAAATCATTTGCTGAGTTAATGGATTATAGATTCCATAGATTGGTGCAACTATTCTAGTACCAATTATACGCCCTAATGCATATTGGAAATTTTGAACCAATATATACAATGTTGCTTGGTCAGTATCTGTCAAGTTTTTACCAAATGTTGCAAATGAGTACTCTTTATTCGATACATATGAAACTCCATCACCTAGAGCACCGATATAGATTGGTGTAGTAACCGGCGAACCTGATGTACTTGTTGCCTGACCCTCAATGAATGTTGTGTTTGTACCAACACCGCCATACGTTATTGGAGCTTGTTCAAAAACACCATCTTGATAGAATTTGAATTGATTTGCGTTACCTCTGGTAATCAATCGCATTCCTTTTTTACCAAGTTTAAATAGTGTTCTGTTAGCATGTGCGTCCGCCCATGAAGAATTCAAATATAATTTAAAATTCTCATAGTATTGAAATATTCCAATTGAATTCCAACCAGATGTTCCTGCGTAGAAATCACAAAAAGTACCATATGCACCAGTTTCAAATCCTTGACTTGTTGAAGTATAGATAGATGCATGAACATCATTTTGTGATAAATTTGTAGCTGGGCTTATTCCAGTATTGGCATATGTATTTACACCATTTCCTTTGATTCCTTTAGATGTAAATGTCCATCCACCAGAGAATGTTAAGTCCTTTGTTCCTGGATTCATGAAGTTTACCTTGCAGGTATCTCCTGTACCACCCACGAAAGGATATAAGTACTTTATTTTAGCATCCAGTCCTGTTGATATCAATCCTGCATCTAAATCATTTAGAGCATTGATGATTGTTAAATCAGTTATTCCGGTTGCATCCTTGAATAATGTTGTTCTCGGGATAGGACCACCGTCTCTCCACCCAACTCTTCCGACTCCTATAGCCATATTTGTTTGTTTTTATTTTTTAGAAAAAATGGGTTTCACTCAAGTAACCCATTTTTTGTTATTTAAAAAACACCAAAGGATAAATCCTCCGGTGTTCTTATTAATTTAGAGATTGATTAATAAACTCCGTATGCTCTTACTTTATCACCAGTTGATGGAGCAACTAGGAAAGTAAATCCAGCAACTTCACCATCAACCACGTCTGGAGTGTAATCACCATCATCAAGCAATAAACCGTTAAGGTATACTAACTCTGAACCTTCTCTAACTGGAATAGCGATAGTGAATGCTACTGCTGTTCCGTTTGGAGCCTCGTTAACAACTACGTGTTTAGCGTATATGTTTGCGAAATCGAAAGCGATAGATGCTTCAGCAGATTCTGCTCTTGATATCTCGCTTGACATATCAGCAACTACCTCAGCGAATGAGTCAATTGAAGTTAAGTCAGTATTTGCGATGATGTAAGATACTTCACTAGATAATTGTATAGCGATAGATCCTTCAGCAGCAGTAGCTCTTGAAATTTCTGCCGATAAATCGTTAGTTAATACTAACTCAGCACTTGTAGCACGAGACTCTTCAGCGTTAACGTCTGCGATTCTGTTAGATACTTCAGCAGATAAATCGTTAGTTAATACTAACTCAGCACTTGTAGCACGAGACTCTTCAGCATCAACATCAGCGATTCTGTTAGATATTTCAGTAGATAAATCAGAACCTAATAAATTAGATAAAGATAATTCAGCACTTTCTGCTCTTGCTTGTTCAGCATCAACATCAGCGATTCTGTTAGATATCTCAGAAGATAAGTTAGCAGCGATAGAAGCATCAGCAGAAGCTCTAGCAACTAATTCTGTAGAAAGGTTAGCAGCGATAGAAACATCAGCAGCTAAACTGATAGAACGCTCAGCAGTGATTGCAGAAGCTCTAGCAACTAATTCTGTAGAAAGA
>JBIIVV010000253.1:0-4525 GCA_044339235.1 Ferruginibacter sp. | reverse complement strand
GAACTAGTTTTCAAACTGCCGATCTTGACAACCGTGAAATCAATGCCCATTTTCCGCTTCTACCCAAAGATGCCAAAATACTGCTTAAGCTTTTTAGTGCGGGTGATGGTGAAGTCAGGAATTATGCCATTCGCTCGAAATATAAAACCGGTCGCGCTGGCGTAAATTATTCAGAATTCTATGAGGCCGCCCTGCTCAGAGAACTTCACGGACTATTTGAAAGACTCAAACCTTTTGCGCCCCTTTTTAAATGGTACCACAAAATCTGGATCGATCCATCCAATGCCAAAACAGCACCCTGTATTTTTAGCTCGTTCAAGCCCCAACTACAATTTGAAGTAGTGAAGGAGGGTGGTTCTTTGATTGTGAAAAGTCAAATTATTTTAAATGGCAGCAAATATGATATCGAAGCATTTAATCGTTATCAATTTTTACTTTCTAGCGCCAATGAATATTTTATATTGGCTTTCAAAGATTACCAAACACTAGAATGGCTGGATACCAATGATCCCCAACAATACCAGCAACAGCCAACCGAACTGGCGCAACATATTTTAGCTAGGTTAGAAGAAGATTATCCAGTAAACCGCAATGGCCTATTTCACCAAAACTTGATTGATGCAGTACCGGTAAGGCGGGTGATATTGAGCGAAATTAGCAGCTCATTTTTAGTGCTCACCCCGCAATGGATCTATGAAGGTTTTTTGGTAGAAGGCCCCTTTAAAGATACCCACGAAATTACCATCTCCGGCGAGGCATATGTGATTCAAAGAAATAAAACTGAAGAACTACAATTTTCAAAAATACTGGAAGGGCTGCACCCGAATTTCATTAAACAGCTCAACGGATATTATTACCTATCATTTGCCGACGCGCAAAAAAAACAATGGTTTTTAAAAGCCTACCACTTTTTACTTGAACAAGATATCCAAGTGGTGGGCATGGACATGTTGCAGCATTTCCGCTATTCGCCGCACAAGGCCATTACCACCGTAAGCATCCAAGAAAATGAAAACAATACACTTAAGGTAACCCTTACACTCTCTTTTGGTAAAGAGACTGTAGTACTTACTGAACTACAAAAGATTTTGTTAGCAGGCCAAAAAGCCATCTTGCTGAAGGATGGCAGTCTGGGTATTTTGAGTGATGAATGGCTGCAGCAATATGGCACCATGATCAAGCATGGGAAAATTTCGAAAAATGAAATTACCATCGCAAAATGGATGGCGCTCACGGAAGATAAATCATCGGAAGAAAGCCAGGTATTGAAGGGGGTAATCAAAAAAGACTGGTGGCTGCGTTGGCAACAATGGCAGCAGCCCGATTTAATTACTTACCCAATACCAACAGGAATCGCCGCTGCCCTGAGACCCTACCAACACAAGGGTTTTGAATGGATGGTGCTGCTGGCCGAAGCCGGAGCAGGCGCTTGCTTGGCCGATGATATGGGGCTAGGAAAAACATTGCAAACCATCTGCTTCCTAGCATACCAACTAGAAAAAAATCCTGCAGAAAAACAACTGGTCATTTGCCCCTCCAGCTTGCTATACAATTGGCAACAGGAATTGACCAAATTTGCACCCCACCTTTCTGCCTTTGTATACCATGGACCGCAACGCAGTTTTGAAAATATGGCCGAAGGCAATCACCAAATTGTGATCACCACCTATGGCACGATGCGAGCAGATATTGATAAAATGAGCGCCCTTCCTTTTGGTATTGCAGTGATTGACGAAAGCCATAACATAAAAAACCCTTCCGCCCTGATCACCCGCGCGGTAAACCAACTTTCTGCTACCACAAGAACCGCACTCAGTGGTACGCCCGTTATGAATAATACTTTTGACCTCTATGCTCAATTGAGTTTTTTGCTGCCGGGCATGTTTGGTAGTCGCGACTTTTTTAAGCGAGAATATGCAGATGCCATCGACCGCGACCAGGATCCTGAAAAAATAAAGGCCTTACAAAAACTAACGGCTCCGTTTATCCTACGTCGTACCAAGGAACAAGTGGCCACCGACCTACCCGAAAAAATTGAAAGCACCCTATGGTGTGAAATGGGCAACGAACAAAAGATGGCGTACGACACGATCAAAGAAAATGTACGCAGCAGTATCTTCCTAGATATTAAGGAAAAAGGCCTGAGCAGTGGCAAGCTCAGTGTAATCAACGGAATGCTAAAACTTAGGCAGGTATGCAACTCCGGCGAACTCGTAAAGGAAGAAGACCTTTTTTGTTATGCCTCCATTAAAACGGATATCCTGGTGGAGGAACTTAAAAATATTATTCCCAACCACAAGGCTTTAGTGTTCTCGCAGTTTACAGGGATGCTTGACCTGCTGGAAATAAGTTTTAACAAACACCAGATTCCTTTTTGCCGGCTAGATGGTTCCACGCCCATTCCAAAAAGACAGGAACTGGTAAATAGTTTTCAACAACCTGATTCGATTGAAAAAGTTTTTCTAATCAGTTTGAAAGCTGGCAATGCTGGTTTGAATTTGACCGCAGCAGATTATGTTTTTCTTTTCGACCCCTGGTGGAACACAGCAGTTCAGCAACAAGCCATTGACCGGACTCACCGTATCGGACAAACGAAAAATGTGTTTGCCTACAAAATGATATGCAGGGATACTATCGAAGAAAAAATCATGCAATTACAACAACGAAAGAAGAAATTAGCGGAAGATCTTATTGGAGAAGAAGAAGGTTTTGTAAAAGCACTCACCGAAAACGATATTGAATTTTTGTTCAGTTAATGACCTGTATCCTTTTCGCAAAAATAATGTTCGGGGTAACTACTAGCGTTACCCCGAACATTATTTATAACCTAGAGTAGGGTAACGACTTGCGTTGCCGCCACTGATTTTATAACATGGGGAGTAGGGTAACGACTAGCGTTACCCCGACGGGGATTATAACCTTGTAATATCTCTTTCTGAAACAGTAGTAGTTTCAACATTACTAGTATTCACAGAAAATGATTTAGAATAAGTTTTGCCTCCTGATACCAATTTAAAACTTAATTCCTGTCCTTCTCTCTTTTCAATTTTAATGGTTTTATACGCATAACGGCTATTGAGACCGGTTACATAAATTTCACCTTCGCTTTTATCAGAGATGACAAGTGTTGACCTTTTCGCAACGGTAGGTTCTACAGCTACACGGAAGGTTAGGTAGTTTTCGTCGTTACCTAGGTATTTCACTGCAAATGGCGCATTTTCATTTACTGAATAACTTGCTTGTAAAGCCTGCGCATTCACGCTATTGGACAATACTAAGATTGCTGCAAGGGCTACTAAAATGGTTGTTAACTTTTTCATGTTGATTAATTTTTAATGTTAAATAATTGTTGTGCTTGTCTGGATGCTGCAGCTTCCAGCGCTTTAAAATTTTGTCAAATAGCCCAACTCGGTAAAAGCGCAAACGTTGTGGTGAATTTTTATATAGAAGGCAAATGTTAATACGCTGCTAAGCGTTTGCTGTAGTAGGTTGAAATAAATCGATGACCACTACTCAGTAATTTGATACGACCAACAACATTCAATAATTGCTGTTGATGATGTAAAACTAAGTCGAACGAAAAACAGTTGCAAACGAATATTATCGCCCTTTGCTGACTCTAAAAAAGCTTTTAAAATTACGAAACCCTTTGTGACAAAGCTTTTAGAGACAATACAACCATGATGCCCAACCTAATTTTATACTACCGAAACAAATTGTTAAATAAAAAACAAGCGCTAAAAAAAATTAAAAAGGCCATTCACAATTCACCATTCACCATTGACCATTCACCATTCACCATTGACCATTCACCCTTGACCCATACAACCCTGTTAATGATATACTAATTTATGGATGGCTGATTAGATTTCACTTGCCCCTGCGTAGATTGAGTAAAATTTATTAGGCATGCGAAATGTATTGGTGTTGTTCAGTTTACTAATTGTCAATGGTTGCATTGCGCAAAACACTTCACCTTCTGCTCCAGGCTCTCCATTGGCCCCCTATTCCTCTGAATGGAATAAGCCTGAATATCGACTATGCAATACCGCTGCTAAAGTTGCTTATATGAGTGAAAAAGAGAAGACGGTGATTTATGTCATCAATCTTGTGAGGGCTTATCCGGTATTGTTTGCCAAAACGGTGTTGGCTCAATATCCCACCATGTCGGGCAAAGACGAGTTAACTAAAGACCAATATTATTATCAATCCCTTTTAACAACGCTGCTGGTAATGAATCCTTTGCCCTTGTTAACGGACAATGAAAAATGTTATCAAAGTGCAGCCTGCCATGCAATACTATCAGGTAAAACCGGTTATGTAGGGCACAATCGGAATAGTGCAGAGTGCGAAAATAAAAAGTATTTTTTTGGAGAATGCTGCGACTATGGAAATGATGATCCAGTAGAAATTGTTTTATCCTTGCTCATTGACAAAGATGTTCCTTCCTTGGGGCACCGTAAAATATTATTGGGTAAATATACCAGTGCGGGCGTTAGTATTCAGCCCCACAAAACTTACCGAT
>JBIIVV010000252.1:0-4539 GCA_044339235.1 Ferruginibacter sp. | reverse complement strand
AATAAAAAAGGCTTTAAAAAGTTTTACCTTTATAAAGCCTTGATTATCAGTGTGGGAGTTGACGGGGTCGAACCGCCGACCCTCTGCTTGTAAGGCAGATGCTCTAAACCAACTGAGCTAAACTCCCCTTTTTTTTTGTTTCGGACTGCAAAGATAGGGGGTTAATTATTTCTGCAAAATATTTTCTCGGTTAATTTAGTCGGTTCAATAAAAATTGGGTGAAATTGGCCCTTTCAAAACCTTTTTTTAAAGCCTTTTGGATTATCTAAATAATTGGTAGCTATATTAGGGAAAAACCTACTTTGTTCTCATACATCACTCTGCAGTCTCAATTTATTTTGAGCCATTGTAAGTAACCCATTAAACCAATAGTAAGGTTATTCTGAGGCGAAGCACTATTCTAGAATTAGTGGTGTTGGAATTTCAAGTTGAACCCAATCTTTTATAATTTCTAAAAGCGCTGCTGGTATTTTCCCTTTTGCTCCTTGTACCACCCCATGCCAAATTCCATTTTGGTCTTTCCATATTGCCAGATCAAGCGGATCTTTTAGTTGAAGCGCAAATGTTCCAGAGCTGAATGATCTTAATCCTCCAGCTGCCATTGCCGCTACATTTCCTTGATCATCGAGGCGCGCTGCCGCTACTCCTTCAGCATCAAATGTTATCGAATGATTTTTTAATTTCACTGTTGAATTGATAGGGTCACCTGCTTCATTTTTTGTGCCTGCAATTTGTATCAAAGTCCCATCTGTTAAATAGCAAAATCCAGTTGTAGGAGGAGCATTCGAAGCACTGTTAAATCCTTTTAAAACCAATCTGGCAGGTGATTGTAGTTCAATGTGCTTGTTTTTTAAAATAGCTAATACCTCACTGACTACTTCTGTATTACTACTTATTGTTGACATTTTTTTAGGAAGTAAGTCAAGACTATTAATTGGGTCGGCATCAAAATTTTTAGTCCAACTTCCCAGTTTTAACAATCGAGTTGATCTTAAACTGGTATCAGAAAAGAAACTGCCCGTGCTATTTTCTTCAAATTCGGGGTGATAAAGAATAACTACATCATAGCGCTGTTTGCCATAGTATACAAATCCTTCTTTGTCAATTTTTACACTACCATTTTTTATCTCACTAGTCGGGATAAGATCGGTCGCAACACCTTCTCGCCAAAGATTACTGACTAAATCCATACCCGGGTCATCGAATTGAGCGCCAGCCCAGTTCATGGTATTGGCATGCCCAAATATAACTGCCACGCGGCAATCTAAGGGCGCCTGACTAATGAAATTAAGCAGTCGGATTCTGCTTTCAGCAATCAAGAGGGGTTTGGTTAGAAAATCAAAATGGATATGCTTATTTTTTTCTGTCGATGGGAAGATGGGGTGGTAGCTAATTCTTCCACCACCCAATGCAGAAGACCAAAGTGCTATTGGGTAATCTTCAATTTTTGATGAGTAGTACATATTATACCAAACAGCGCTTCCCCATTTTTTAGAAAGTGCAGTACGAACAGCGAATGGAGTGACTTCATCTGTCTGTGCCCAGTCTCTGGTTGCACTCCACCAGTCCAGTCCATTTTTAGTATATTCTAATTGGTTTGGGAATGGCCACCATGTTGGATGTGCTAATACTACTGCATTGGGTCCAAAGGATTCTTTCACAGCATGGTAAAAGTCATCTTCTATATTTTGATTGCGTTCCAAGGATTGAGCCATAAAATAATTAATGGCTTTTTGTTGCTCGCCCAATTTACCTTTCCATCCAAATTTCATTATCAAACAGTCGTATAGTAAGTCACGGCCATTGGTTCTTTTTGCATAATCCTCGGCTCTGAATTTAGAATACCAAATTTCGGTATGTGTTTTATCATGACTCAATGGAAATCCCCATTCATCTTTAAACACCCCAGCCAAGGGTATATCTCGAAAACGATTGATTATCTCACGTTGAAATGAAAGTAAATGAGGTGCAAAAACATCTGGCGAAAGATGTGTAAATGATGTCAATACACATGCTTTTGTTGACCCAGCGAATTTTGTTTTTGGCAGTTCAATAACGATGGAGTCTTTGGAGCTATAAGATATTTTGCAGAATTTGGTAATGTCAATCAGCGAGTTGATCTCAATTCCGTTCTCATCCTTAGCGTAATTATACACTCGAAGAAGTTGACTTTTTAATGGGATGTAGTGGACGGTTCTTCCAGTATAGTGGTCGCTAATATCATGGCTTTTTACAACTACATTGGTTAATTGATTATTCGATAAATTAACTTCACGAAGCATCAACATCTCTTGAAGTTCATCTGGGTAATGGGCTTCGAAATACCTTCTTGCTGCACGTACATCTAAGTCGGCAGTTAATCCAATTCCATGGGCTAATGCATAATTAGCAGCTAGTTTTAATTGAGTATGCACTGAATCTTCGGTGAGTTCACGCCTATGCATTCTAATGCTCACTGATACTAATCCAAAGGTAGAATGCTTGCTTACCTTGTCAAGGTATTCTTTATAACCTTCAGTCATAAATTCCTTTTCAAACCAAAACCAGTTTGCTAATTCGGGCATCACAGTATTGGGTAAACGAAAGTTGGATGGATCTTTTATGAATTGATTTCCCAGATCATATTTCACCTGTGCGTAGCCACCAAATGACAGTAGTCTTAAAAGTACAAATAGTAAAATTGCATGTTTCATCGTTTTCGTCTTTAGAATAATTGGACAGTATGGTAATACTCTATTTTGTCTGGTCGAAAATATTGGAGGAAGCAGCTTACAAAATTTAGTTATCGAAATTGGGTATTTGCATGCATTCGCCATTTTTGAGGGCAGATGCATGTGCTATGATTCCGGGAGCTGTATAGGCTAGGGCTTCATAAATATTGACGGTAGGCTTACGATTGTGAAGGATGGCATCAATAAATTCATGCGTAATAAAAACATGTGATCCATCATGGCCTGTATCGTGACGCAAAGGTTCTGGTAAAAGATCGGTCTGCCACCATTTTGTCTGGGTATATTGATCAGTAACATTTGCTTTTATTTGAAAGCCAGCATCATCTTTTCCAAGGGTATCAACTGAACGAATAATAGTATGCTCGCTAGATTCTGTTGGTGAGGAGATAAAACTCATTTTTTCGCCACGCCATTCGGCTCGTTCTGCATTGGTTAAAGCGCCTTTCCAATTGACTTCCACCCTAAACGGATGATTTTTATTAGTTTGAAAGAAAGCAGTTTCATTCCAAAATGGATTCTGATAAGGGTTGTTTTTCAAGAGTGGACTTTGATCACCCCAGCCTAATGCGCTTACATTGGTGAGTCGTTCTCCTGTAACAGAAATTAAAAATGAGGTACAGTGTGTAGGATAAAGCAGTGGCGGTAATCCATGGCGCCAGGTGGGTGCGCCCTTTTCAAACCATAAAGCTTCCAATCCAGGATGATTGTATTCGGAAGCAGCACTAAAGATTTCTCCAAATCGACCTTCTTCGTGAAATTTCCTAACTGAAATGGTATTTTGCCGGTAATAACTTGTTTCTGCCATCATATAAGTAAGCCCTGATTGGCGCACTGCATCTCTTAGTTTGTAACAATCTTCCAAACTGAGCGCAGCGGGAACGGCACACAGTACATGCTTTCCAGCACGGAGTGATTCTATAACATGTTTTACATGGTCAGGTGCAGGAGTGGCAATGAAAACCGCATCAATCTTAGGGTCTTTGAGCAGCAGCGTCAATGACGAATAACTTTTTGTGCAACGATATACTTTCATTAGACTCTCGCGCCTTTCGGATCGCAAATCACTTACCGCTTCTACAATGCAATTGGGATGTTGATGAAAATAAAAACTCGCTCCAAAACCTCCGCCAATAATTCCGATGCGGACTTTGTTAGCGAGCTGCTGATTTTTAGCGAATGCCTTTTGAGGGGCTATCGCAATTGCAGCCAAGCCAAGGCCTGCATTTCCTATGAATTTTCGTCTGCTAATTGTTGTCTTAACCTGTAAATCTTTCATTGTCTATTTTTAATGGTTAAATATAGCATTATTCTCCTAGTTGCTTAGAACAACCAAGTCTATTATTTTAATCAATAAAGTTTGCATTGCACCAAATGTTTTTACTTCTATTGATGAATTGGATGCATTGATTGCAGCACTAAAAAAATGGCTGCCTGATAGGGTAGCCATTAAAGAAATGTTGCGAAAAATAAAGTATTCTATTTCAATTCAATTGTAACGTGTTTAATTTTGGTACGTTTCCAAGTATAGGTTATATGAATTTTTCCATCTTTTGTTTGAATAACGGCAGGATAGGAAAATTCTGCTTTAGGCTCATTTTCCAAAATTGCAATCTCATCCCACTGTTGTCCATCTTTTGAAATCACCACATTTAAGGGAGACCTGCTTCCTCCCCAAGATCTTGATTCTTTGGTTACATGGTTATATACAAGTACATGTCGACCATCTTGTAAGGTTACTGCATCGGTGCCGGAATTTGGATTAGGCAAAGTCGTCGCCTTTAGTGCAGACCAAGTCATACCGAGGTCA
>JBIIVV010000251.1:0-4549 GCA_044339235.1 Ferruginibacter sp. | reverse complement strand
GCATGACTATTTTGATGGTATGCCTAGGTAATATTTGCCGAAGTCCACTGGCAGAAGGAATACTGAAGGAAAAGTGCAAAAAAGCAGGGTTAAACTGGAAAGTAGAAAGTGCTGGCACCAATGGATTACACAACGGTGAGCCTCCCCACCCGCTGTCACAAAAAGTGGCCAAAATGAACGGTATCGATATCAGTGGGCAGCGATCCAGAAAGCTTGTAATAGAAGATTTCGGGCGCTTTGATACAATTTATGCACTGGCTGCTGACGTTAAGGAAGAAATAAAATTAATAGGAAAACAACCATTTGAACTGGCTAACGTTGATCTGCTTCTCAATGAGTGCTTCCCCGGAGAAAACAAAGATGTGCCAGACCCTTGGTTCGGAGAAGAAGCGGGTTACCACAAAGTATATGACATGATTGAACTGGCTTGTGAAGCAATTATAAAAAATCATGCTAACGCAACCATTTAGTGCCAGTATGCTCCAATATCATACGATCTATTCAATAAAATATTTTAATTAACAAATCATGGCCAAACCAAGCATTCCTCAGGGAACTAGGGATTTTTCAGCAGCGGTAGTACACAAACGCAATTATATCTTATCCACCATTCGCAGCGTATTTGAACTGTATGGGTTTGAACCATTGGAAACTCCCGCAATGGAGAATTTAGAAACCTTGATGGGCAAATATGGCGACGAAGGGGATAAGCTGATCTTTAAAATATTAAACAATGGCATTAGCAATCCTAACAATATTGACAAAGCGAAAATAGGTTTTGAAAAGGCCTTGATGGGAAAAAGCAGCAGCGAACTAACCGAAAGAGCCCTGAAGTACGACCTTACCATCCCCTTTGCCAGATATGTGGCGATGAATCATGGTAAACTCACGTTTCCCTTTAGACGCTACCAGATACAACCCGTTTGGCGAGCCGACAGGCCTCAAAAGGGGCGTTACCGCGAGTTTACACAATGCGATGCCGATATTGTAGGGAGCAATTCCCTACTCAATGAAGTAGAACTGGCTAATATTTATCACCAGGTTTTTATGCAATTGGGGCTTTCAGGCTATACACTGAAAATAAATAGCCGGAAAATATTAAGTGCTTTAGCCCAATTGTGCGGTGGTCCCGAAAAAATGATGGACATCACCATCGCCATTGATAAATTGGATAAAATTGGACTGGATAAAGTAAAAGAGGAATTGGTACAAAAAGACCTCAGCCAAGAACAGATTGCTATCATTGAAAAATATTTATTGATTACCGGCAACAATGAAGATAAATTAACTCAAATAAAATCATTGGTAGGTAACCTAGATGTAGGTAAAGAAGGAATTCAAGAGGTAGCATTTTTATTTCAGCAAACCAGCAATATCCACCTAGCAATAGACTTTACCCTCGCCAGGGGACTGAATTATTATACCGGAATCATATTTGAGGCAAAGGCTCCCCCAGAAGTTCAAATGGGAAGCATTGGTGGTGGTGGAAGATACGATGACCTTACCAGTTTATTTGAAGTGCCTGGTATCGCAGGGGTTGGTATTAGTTTTGGGGTAGACAGAATTTATGATGTGCTGGAAGAACTACAACTTTTTCCAAAGGATGTCCAAAAAGGATCCAAAGCCCTCTTCTTTCATATGGGTGAAGTTGAGTCCCTTTTTGCATTTGGCAAAATGCAGCAATTGAGAGAAAAAGGTGTATCCTGCGAAATGTATCATGAATTTGCAAAAATTGCCAAACAGTTCAGTTATGCGGAGAAAAAAAATATTGAATATATCATCATTATTGGCAGCAAGGAAATAGAACAGCAACATTGCCTGGTAAAAAATCTGAGTTCCGGGCTGCAGGAAGTGGTTGAATTTGAAAAATTAGCTGCCTTCTTTTATCCGTAAAAAATACCGTTTACCAGACCCATCGCTCACCCATTTCCAAAAAGCGCTGCTCAATTTTATCGCGAATAATGAAAATCCTTTAAAATCATTTCAGCAAAGGAGCTCCATTGGGCAATACAGTAAGTTAGGTATCTTTGCACCATGATAGCAGTAAAACAAAACATTCGCCACTTGAGTTTGGAGGAATTGACGAAACATTTTGAGACCATCGGCGAAAAAAAATTTCGCACCAAGCAAGTGCATGAATGGCTTTGGAAAAAAAATGCACAAAGTTTTGAGGACATGACAGATATTTCCAAAGAACTGCGCGCTCACCTCTCCGAAAAATTCGACTTACCCGCCCTTACAGTAAATACTACCCAATTTAGTAGTGATGGCACCGTTAAATCCAGGTTCATGACCTTTGACGGACACATGATTGAAGGGGTGCTGATTCCTACCGAAAAGCGCAACACCGCCTGTGTATCTTCCCAAATTGGTTGTAGCCTGAGTTGCAAGTTTTGTGCTACCGGCACCATGGAACGAAAAAGAAATTTGGATTATGATGAGATCTACAACCAGGTAGCTTTTATTAACCAGCAATCAGAAAAAACATTTGACAAAAAACTTTCCAACGTAGTTTTTATGGGTATGGGCGAACCCCTTTTAAATTATAAAAATGTATTAAAAGCCATCGACAAATTAATAGCCAATGACGGCATGGCAATGAGCCCAAAAAGAATCACCGTTTCAACCGCCGGCGTGGCCAAGCAAATCAAACAACTGGGCGATGACAGGGTAAGATTCAATCTTGCACTTTCACTGCATGCGGCAGATGATAAAAAACGCAACCAGATAATGCCCATCAATGAAACCAATAGCATCAATACATTGGTAGAAGCATTGAATTATTTTTACGATAAAACTAAAAATGACATCACCCTGGAGTATATTCTTTTTAAAGACCTCAATGACTCCATTGAAGATGCTGAAGCACTGACAAAAATATACCGCCAGATACCTACCCACTTGGTGAACGTAATTGAATACAATCCAATAGAAGGTGCAAAATACACCAAGCCCGATGAGGATACCACCCAACGTTTTACAGACTACCTTGCCAAAAACAGGGTAAACGTTCGGGTAAGAAGAAGCCGGGGAAAAGACATTGATGCAGCCTGCGGACAACTTGCCAACAAGGGAAAATAAAATCACTTCGATTCAAATAAAAACAATTCCAAATACAATACCCCTTCAAAAATTGAAGGGGTATTGTATTTGGATGCCCCTGTAACCATTATAATTAATCGGCAGCTTTGATCAATGACTCAATATGCAACACTGTAAATTAAAAAGACAAGTTCCCTTTTTTATTCCAACCGATTAAACTTACGAAACGGTTGATAGTCTATTTAACTGAACCATTTAAATATATACATTATGAAAAAGATCTTATTCGCTGCAATAGCTACCACCCTGTGTTTGTCGACTGCATTTGCCCAAAAAAAAGGAAAGAACTGCCCTCCTGCCCACCAACAGCAAGCTGGCGGAAGACTGAAAGGATTGAATCTCTCTGCCACCCAAAAAGAACAGTTGAAAGCCACCAGACAAAACACAGTACAACAGTTGGCCGAACTTAAAAAAAATGATCAACTGACTGTAAAAGATTTTAAAACCAACAAAGAAACAATCCTACAATCACAGAAAGACCAAGTATCGGGAATATTAACAGATGAACAAAAAAATCAGTTGGCAGAAAACAAATCCAGACCCAATGGTCGGCAGGCTGACAATGCTGGAAAAAATATTGGAAAGATGAAAGAAAAACTGGGGCTTTCCGAACAACAAGTAACACAAATAAAATCAAACCGAGCTGCTGATCAGGCTAAAATAAAGGCGATCAAAGAGAATAGCCAGTTAACTAATTCGGAGAAAAAAGAGCAACTGAAGTTGATAAAGAAAGAGCATGAAAATAATTTGGCGCAGATTTTATCTCCTGAGCAAATCAGTAAAATGGAACAATCCAGAAAGGACAGAAAATCCGGCGAATAGAAGATTGAATCCCTATGGCATTGCGGCCAACCGATTGGTTGGCTGCTTTTTTACATTCAGCAGTTCAATAATTGAACGAATTTCAAGTACCCAACCATCAAAGAAATGCTACCCACCTCTATATGTTAATATTATAGAATATATCAACCCCGCCAAAATAATGGTTACCTTTGCAACTCACCCCTGTTGAAATAACAGTAAAACACTTCAAACATGAGCCAGGCACCATTCCAGAAATTTGTTCCAAAAAAGAAGAACAGTCTGATTAAAGAAGAATTCAAACAAGCCAAAAAGAAAGCAAAAAAACAACGAGCCGCTGCCATCGACAAGCGATTTGAAGAAAAAAGGCAGTTGAAAGCCGCTGCAAGAAACGCTCCGGCTCAAGCCCCACCAAGTAAATCAATTCATTCTAGGAAAGAAGATAAGGTAAAAGCGATTGAGGCCAATTTTACCCATACCAAAAAAGTAGAGGGCATTAAAAAAGAATATGAACCCGCCCCCGTTAAAACGGCTCCAAGGATTGTACGGCCTTCCGCTCCTTCAACTGCAGAAATGCCCCTGAACAAATTTGTGGCCCATTGCGGAGTATGTAGCAGACGCGATGCGGTTACGCTCATTAAGGAAG
>JBIIVV010000066.1:0-15358 GCA_044339235.1 Ferruginibacter sp. | reverse complement strand
AACCTAATTTAACCGGACACTAGTGAATATTTATAATCAATTTACTTTGCATCGAAATGGGTTTTAATACTCATTTCGATGCAATATTTTTCTCAATTATTTACTACCATATGGAAAGAAAAGAATTTTTATCATTAATTGGATTAGGATCAGCTTCTGCCCTTGCTGCCGTTTGTTTGGGTAGTTGCTCCAAATCAGCTGTAGGTGAAGCTAATGTACCAACAGCTCCTGCTAATGTAAATATTAGTCTAGACTTAACTCAGTCAGCAAATTTGGCACTTGGTACCGCAGGCGGGTATGTGTATTCGGGGGGTATCATTATTGCGAGAACAACGGCAGGTAATTATATTGCTGTATCTCAAACTTGCACTCACCAAGGGGCAGCGGTTCGGTACGAGGGAACCGACCAGCGTTTTTATTGCGCATCTCATGGTGCCACTTTTTCCAATACAGGTGCCGTTACTGGTGGACCTGCTTCTACAGCTTTGCAGCAGTATAATACATCATTAAGCGGCAATATTTTGAGAGTGTATTCCTAGACTACTATAATTTTATGAGTTGATTAGTAGACGCGGTATTGCAAAAATGTTTTTCAACGTAAGTAATTTCTACAAGAATATGTCAATAAAAAAATTCAGTTGTTTGGTTGTTTTATTTTTTACCATGATCTTTTTCGCCAGTTCCTGTACTACGGTGAAGGAGTATCAAAAAGGCAGATTGAATGATGCAGAAATGGAATTGGGAAGCCGAAAAATTCAAAAAACAGAGATGAGTTTTCAATCTTATCGCGAAGGGGCTTCTGGAGCAAATGGCGGGAAAACGGGTGGGGGATGTGGATGTAATTAGTGGGGTATCCCGTATGCGGATCAATCATTTGTCCTATGTATTTTTAAAAATAAGCAATGAAGAAAATATGTTTAGTGTTAGTTGGTTTGTACCTGAATCTGCTGGCCATGTTTGCGCAAACCATTCCGGTTCAAGACGCTACAAAATATAAAGATCGTAAGCTTGCATTAGAGGAAATAAACTTTGTGAGTAGTTATTATCATCAAAATGGAAATAATTCTTCTGTAACCGGTGGGGTTGGTACTGAAAGGCTAACAGATTTTGCCAATATCATTGATATTAAATTTGCGAAATACGATAAGCGTTACCGTAAGCATACCTTTACTTTGGAAGGGGGAATTGATACCTATTCCTCTGCATCTTCTGATCTAATAGATTTGAAAGCGAATTCTTCTGCATCTTCCAATGATATTCGGTATTATCCTTCAGTTTCTTGGTTGGTGGAAAGTGATAAAAAAAGAACAAGCTTTGGAATTACTGCATCTGCTTCTAAAGAATTTGATTATCAATCTTTCGGATTGGGGATTAATTTTTCTAAAAAATCAATCGACAACCATCGTGAAATTGGTTTTAAAGCACAGGCTTATCTCGATCAGGTATCTTTAATTTTACCTATTGAACTGAGAACATCTACAGTTAATAGTGGTCGTAATAGGGAGTATGATGATTACCCAACTTCATCTAGAAATTCATTCAGTGGCTCACTTACTTATTCTCAAATAGTTAATCAAAAATTACAATTATTATTCTTGCTTGACCTTGCCTGGCAAAAGGGATATTTGAGTTTACCCTTCCATCGAGTTTATATGAATAATAATGCCGTCCATTCTGAGGCTTTGCCTTCTTCACGCTTTAAAATACCAATCGGAGTTCGTGCCAATTATTTTTTGGGTGACAAAATTGTGATCCGTTCTTTTTATCGTTTCTATCATGACGATTGGGGGTTGTCGGCTCATTCGGCTGACATAGAAACTGCTGTCAAAATAACCCCATTCTTTTCTGTCACGCCATTTTATCGCTATTACAGTCAATCTGCAATAAAATATTTTGCACCTTATCAGTCCCACACACCTACTGATACATATTATACCAGCAACTACGATCTATCGAAATTTGAAACCCATTTTATTGGTGTAGGTGTAAGAATTGCTCCACCCAAGGGTGTATTTGGAAATCCTCATTTCAGTATGCTTGAGATCAGGTATGGGCATTATGCACGGAGTACAAATTTCAATTCAAATATTGTGAGTTTGCACCTTAAATTTAAATAAGGCAAATTGTTGAGGAAGTTTTGGAGACCATTTGATTTTTATTACTTCAAATAATTTTTTATTGCATTTTTTTCTGAAGTGTAGGGTAATTGTAAAAGTTCTATCAATAGAATTATGAGCAAGTCGCTCCCAATAAAAAAGAGATGCTTAGCATCTCTTTAGCATAAAAAAAGGATACCTGGGTATCCTTTTTAAGTTTATGATTTGTCTGAATTTTTCACTTTCTTTTGGCTCTTGGGAGCAAACATTACCAACATTCGTTTTCCTTCCATTTTAGGCATCCCTTCCAAGGCACCTACATCTTTTAGTCGGTCTGCAAATTTGAGTAGTAACAATTCCCCTCTTTCTTTGAACATGATCGCACGGCCTTTGAACTGCACATGTGCTTTTACTTTATTACCATCTAGTAAAAATTTTTCAGCATGTTTGCATTTGAATTCAAAATCGTGGTCATCTGTATTGGGAGTAAAACGAACTTCCTTCACCTCGCTGGTTTTGGATTTCGCCTTCATTTCTTTTTTCTTTTTCTTCTCATCGTACAAAAACTTGTTGTAATCGATGATCTTACAAACCGGTGGATTGGCACCGGGAGAAATCTCTACTAAATCTAACTGTTGATCTTGCGCCATTTTTAGCGCATCTGCTGCAGGGTAAATACCCGGTTCAATATTTTCGCCTACCAATCGTACCTCAGGTACTCTTATCATGTGATTGGTGCGATGCTCCTGTTGTTGTTCTTTTCTGAATCTTGGGTTAAATGCACCTCTGGGTGCTCTGGGTGGAAATGCCATTAATTGATTTTAGTTTTAAAATATCGGGCTTGCGCTCCAGTTTTTGGTTTAAAGTTAATAAATAATATTATTCAAATGCTCTTTTGCTCTTTACCTCTTCGTTTACCAGCTCAATAAATTCAGCGATAGGGACAACTCCCATATCCCCTTTACCTTGTCTTCTAATTGCAACCAGGCCCTCATTCACTTCTTTTTCACCTAAAACCAGCATAAAAGGAATTTTCGCCAATTCTGTATCCCTGATTTTTTTGCCGATTTTTTCGTTGCGGTCATCAATTTCTACGCGAATATCTGCATTTTTTAACTGAGTTGAAACAATTTCTGCATAGGGCATGAATTTATCACTAATGGGTAAAATCTTTACTTGGGTAGGTGCTAGCCATAAAGGAAATTTTCCTGCACAATGTTCAATCAGTACTGCAATAAATCGTTCCATGCTGCCAAATGGTGCCCTGTGAATCATTACAGGTCTGTGTTTGGCATTATCTTCTCCAATATACGTGAGGTCAAAACGCTCAGGTAAATTGTAATCTACCTGAATGGTACCCAACTGCCATTTTCTGCCAATGGCATCTCTTACCATAAAATCAAGCTTAGGACCGTAAAAAGCGGCTTCACCATATTCGACGACTGTTTTCAGTCCTTTTTCAGCAGCGGCCTCAATAATGGCATTTTCTGCAAGGTTCCAGTTCTCATCCGTTCCAATATATTTACTTCGGTCGGTTTTATCGCGCAATGAAATCTGGGCGGTGTAATCGGTAAAACTGAGTGAGTTAAAAACATAGAGCACCAAGTCGATCACTTTTTTGAATTCATCCTTCACCTGATTGGGCATGCAAAATAAATGTGCATCATCTTGCGTAAATCCTCTTACCCGGGTAAGTCCATGCAATTCGCCATGTTGCTCGTACCGATAAACCGTTCCGAATTCGGCTAAGCGTAATGGCAAGTCCTTGTAACTCCGAGGGGAGGTTTTATAAATTTCACAATGGTGAGGGCAGTTCATCGGTTTTAGAAAAAACTCTTCCCCTTCCTGCGGTGTTTTGATCGGTTGAAAACTGTCTTTGCCATATTTCTCATAATGGCCTGAAGTGACGTATAAATTTTTATGACCGATATGTGGTGTAATAACAGGCAGGTAACCACTCTCCATTTGCGCCTTTTGTAAAAACTGTTGCAACCTTTCTCTCAACATAGCTCCCTTGGGCAGCCAGAGGGGTAAGCCCATTCCCACTTTTTCGGAAAATGCAAATAGTTCAAGTTCTTTTCCCAATTTACGATGATCCCTTTTTTTCGCTTCTTCCAGCAGTACCAGGTATTCTTCCAATTCTTTGGAAGATGGAAAAGTTACTCCATAAATCCTGGTGAGCATTTTGTTTTTTTCATCTCCTTTCCAATAGGCTCCTGCAATATTGGTCAACTTGATTCCTTTGATGAAACCAGTATTAGGAATATGCGGCCCCCTGCACAGATCGGTAAAATTGCCTTGGGTGTACAAAGTGATTCCTCCATCTTGCAAACCGCTTAAAAGATCAAGTTTGTATTGATCACCCTTATCTCCAAAATATTGGATGGCATCGGCTTTGGAAATCTCTTTTCTTACAAATGCGTTGCTTTGCTTGGCCAATTCTGCCATTTTCACCTCTAATCTACGTAAATCCTCTTCCCCGATCTGGTGATCGCCCAAATCAATATCATAATAAAAACCCGTTTCTAGCGATGGCCCTACCCAGAATTTAACTCCGGGAAACATTCCTTCAATTGCTTCTGCCATAAGGTGGGCAGAGGAGTGCCAGAAAGTAGCTTTTCCATTTAAATCATTCCAAGTAAGTAATTGCAGCGCTGCATCTTCATTAATGGGCCTTGCTGCATCCCATACTTCTCCATTTATAGAAGCGGCCAATACTTTTCTTGCTAGGCCTTCGCTGATAGATTTTGCCACATCCATAGCACAAACGCCCGCTTCATATTCCCTAACCGCACCATCTGGTAATGTAATCTGTATCATAATATATGTAAATTCAACCTAAATTTTAAGATGCAAATTTAACGAACTATTAGCTAATGAAGTACAGAACTAAAATATCTTTGTAAAGACTGGAATAGTAGGTGTTTTTATAGTAATTCTGTACAATTAACCAACCATCGAGTTTAATCGATAATCGGTAAATTGGGTTTAAAAGGTCAATGTATTTTGATCTATAATAAATTGCGTACTTATAATTCGGAATTGGAAGATCAATAAATATACTCGCATGAAAAAAATGATAGTCGCCGCAACCCTTTTTTTATTCGCCCATTCATTGGTAGCACAAAAGATAAATGGGCAGTGGCGTGGATATTTTAATGGCAAGGGAGATATCGTATTAAAAGGGGGAGATGACACAGAATTTGTGTTGGAAATTGAAGTCAATGGCTCAAAAGTCACTGGATATTCTTATAGTTATTTTCAAAATAGAAAATATTATGTCATTTGCTCATTAGAAGGTACTTATTATAAAAGTACACATAGTATGAAGGTATCGGAGACCGCCCGAATTAAAGGACTTACGCCTCCAGACTGGAATGATTGTTTGCAAACCCATATACTGAGCTACCAAAAGCACAATGGAGCAGAAGAGCTAAAAGGGAGATGGGTATCTGCAGCCGGACAATTAAGTGATTGCGGATTAGGTACTACTACGCTGACAAGAAAAACAGTGAGCAAGGATCTCGCTTCTTTCAAAAAACCCAAGTCTACAAAACTACTGGCTGATAATAAGCCTTTAGTAAAATCGACTACCCCATTGGTTAGTGCCCGACCTGTAATTAGAACTCCGTTGGTCAAAGTTTCTCCTAAGTTGAAAGCTAAATCAAAACCAGTAAAAAATCAACCAGATGAAATCGTTGTAAATAGCAAGCCTTTAATTCGGGATATTCCAGACATCATTGTTCCCGAATCTCAAAAGGGGCAAGTAACGATTCTTCCGCCTGAAAGGGGATTTGAAAAAAGGACCAGCGAAATAATAAAAACCATAGCTATAGAGCATTCTACCTTTACAGTAGACCTATATGATAATGGGGAAATTGATGGAGACAGCGTCTCATTATTTTTTAATAGTAAATTATTGCTTTCGCACAAGCGGCTTACTGAAAAACCTATTAGCATTACACTGGAGGTGAGTCCGGATCATGAAATGAGTGAATTAACTATGTATGCTGAAAACTTAGGCAGATTTCCTCCCAACACCGCTTTGATGGTGGTAATGGATGGTGAAAAACGCTTTGAGGTGAGAATAGCATCCGATCTTAAAAAAAGTGGCACCATTCGGTTTGTCCATAGTTCTCAACCGCATTAATCTTGTTTGAATTATGCATGGAATGAAGTCAATTCCTTAACAAATTTTTTGGCTTAATTAAAATGGAGATTATTTTTAGTGCGATCTAAAAATAATCTCCAGCCATTTTTTTATTAATCAATCAACGATCATTTCGCTTTTATACTATCCTTTATTTCTCCGCAGTGTAGCATACCGCTTTTGAATTCAGGATGCTTTTTACCTAGATAAGGATTGATAATTTCTTCGGTATTACTGATCCAGTTAGCACCTTTGTCCTCTCCAAATGCCATGGGACAATTTTGCCAATACAAAGTTTTCCCCTCGTAATGAATGGTTTTCAATAAGGGGTAAATACTTTCACCAATCATTCTAAAGTCCTGCCTCATTTCAGTTAAATTAGTTTGCATTATTAAGCTTTCTGCATTGGCTTTTACATCACTTAACTGCATGACAGCAGATTCATAGATGCCTGTACTGTCTTTTTTCAATTCTGCCAAGCGATTGCTATCTGCTAGTAAGATGAGCGATTTACAGGCTGATTTTGCTGAAAGGCTGTCTGCTTCCACAAAGGCATCCTTCAGCGAAAAATATGCGTTCATTAAACTATCCATTCCTTCATTAAAAGTGGCTGAATGGCTGCTTACCACCATTGCTTCCATTTTTGCCATCTCTATTCCTTCTTTTTTTCCTTTTAAAAAGACCCAATAGCCTCCAAAAGCGATCAAAAGGACAATTACCAGTATAAATATCTTTTTCATGTTATTTTTTTTCAAAGTTACATACTAACAAACAATGAAATAAATAGTTTACCGTTAATTTATTAGTGCATTTCGTTGTATCAGGCTGATTTGCAGCAGCTGGCGGTAGATGATTGCTTTTCAAAAATGAGCATGAGACTGCTTTGCATTCAGCGGATAGGGCTAAATAACTTACTTTTGCAAAAATTATCCCTTTTCAGCTTTAGAAAACAACACCAACATGCTTTTAGGATTACAAAATGTGACATTTGAATTTGGGGCCCGAACGATTGTAGAAGATGCCACCTGGCATATACAACCGAATGAGCGGATCGCATTGATTGGGTATAATGGTACGGGCAAATCTACCTTGTTAAAAGTACTGACCAGGCAGTTTTTGCCTAGCAAAGGAACTGTAGAGCAGGGAAGAGAAACCACGATTGGATTTTTGCACCAGGATCTATTGAGCTTTGATACCGAAGATTCTATCTTGGAAGTAGCCATGGGGGCTTTTGAAAGGGTGAAAGAGCTTGAAAAGGAAATTGAGGCTATCGGACTTGAACTAGAAAGAACAGGTGATGAAAGTTTGGCGCATGATTATTCTGAAAAATTACATGAACTCGAGATATTGGGAGGATACGATATCCATCATAAAACGGAAGAGATTTTACAGGGGTTAGGCTTTACCAATGAAAATTTACACAAGCCCTATAAACTGTTTAGTGGAGGATGGAGGATGCGTGTTTTGTTGGCAAAAATGATTTTAATGCATCCCGATGTGTTATTATTAGATGAACCTACCAATCACTTGGATCTACCGAGTATTGAATGGCTTGAAAAGTACCTAAAAAATTACCAGGGTGCTGTAGTAATGGTGAGCCATGATCGTTATTTTTTAGATCGGATGGTCAATAAAGTGGTTGAATTGTATCAGCAAAAATTACATTTTTATACCGGTAATTATTCCTACTACGAAACTGAAAAGGCACTGCGGGTAGACATACAGCAAAAGGCGTATGAAAATCAGCAGGATTATATCCGACAAAATGAAAAATTTGTTGAAAGATTTAAGGCAAAAGCCAGTAAGGCTGCAGCCGCACAGAGTATTGTAAAGCGCTTAGAGAAATTAGACCGTATAGAAAATGTAGAAATTGAAAGGCCCAATATGCGAATTAACTTTTCGGTTGAAAAGCAGCCCGGCCGAGTATTGTGTACCTTAAAAAATGTATCCAAAAGTTTTGGTGAGCTAGTAATCATGAAGGACACGGGGGCAGAGATTGATCGCGGAGACAAGATTGCACTGATTGGTGCCAATGGTAAGGGGAAATCTACGCTGCTAAGGGTGATTGTAGGCAGTGAGGAGTTTACAGGTGAAAGGATTTGGGGACATAATGTAGACGAATCTTTTTATGCCCAGCATCAGTTAGAGGCATTGAACATTAATAACAATGTATTGGATGAAATGCGGGAAAGCAGAAGTGGCAAAACCGATCTTGAATTAAGGAGCTTATTAGGATGTTTTTTATTTAGTGGCGACGATGTAGATAAAAAAATCAAGGTGTTGAGTGGGGGTGAAAAGGCAAGGGTAGCATTGGCAAAAACCATCGTAAGTAAGGCCAATTTTTTAATGTTGGATGAACCTACCAATCACCTGGATATTCATTCAGTTGATTTATTGATTGGCGCATTGAACAATTATGAAGGCAGTATTGTGTTTGTAAGTCACGATAGACATTTTGTAAGTAAGATTGCAAACAAAATCTGGGAGATTGAGGATCATAAAATCATTGAATTCAAAGGAAGTTATGCCGAATGGGAAGATTGGAAAGAAAGAAGGGTAGCGGCTGCTAAAGCTGCAGAATTAAATAGTAAACCGTCAGAACCTACTTTGAAAAATTCGGGTTCTAAAAACAATCGGGAGCAGTCAGTAAAGAATGAACCAGTAGCCTCTGTGGCTCCAGTAATAAGCAATCAACGTACCCCGGTTGACAAAGAAGTTAAAAAGGAATATCAAAAAAATAAAACCCGTTTTCAGCAGATTGAGGAAAAGCTAGCGCAACTCAACAAGGGCAAAGCCGAGCTGGAGCAATTGATGGCATCTCCAGATGGCTATTCCAATAAAGAAAAATTTCATCAAACTGAAATCGCGTATAAAAATATTTCGAGCGAATTGGTAACCCTGAATAAGGAGTATGAAATCGTTTTTGAAAAAGTAATGGAGCTGGAAGAAAAAATGGGATAAAATAAATATTTCATATTATAACAAAAGCCCGGCAAATTGCTGGGCTTTTGTTATAATATGAAATTGTGGTTATGACTGACCAATAATTCTATTATTTAAAAATTGACAGCATACTATTTTGGCAAAGCATGCAATAGCTCCATACCAGTTGAGTAGCGGGTCTTAAATCCAGTCCAGGGTTTATCGTTGGAATGTTCTTGAACTTCTAGGAATTTTCCATAGTCTTGTTGCTTTAGTTGTATTCCTAAAAAAGCGGTTACGAAATGCTGGTTGATATTGTTGATTCTGTTTTCATTCCAAGAAGGCTCTGCATAGTGGTTGTATTCACTTACATTCACACCAGGCTGTAAGGTTTCTGGAGGTGGGGGATTGGGCGCTACATTGTGCCTTGCATTGATATAGGTAAGTAAGTACCGGTTGGCATTAGTGGCACCCTGATAAATAGCTTTGATGCCATTTTCGTAACCCGATACATCATCTAGACTGCCGGCAATAAAAAAGGTGGGAACATGAAGGCCCTTCAAACCTTCGGCATCCCATACGCCGCGTTGCATTCCCCAGGGAGCAAAGGCAACTACCGCTTTTATTCTCTTGTCATAGGAAGTCTTGTATTCTGGTTGGTCGGTCATGCGTACTTTGATGGCATGGCTTCCGCCAGATAATAGGGCAAAGGTAGAATCTAATTTTTTGCTATAACCTGCTCCAGCAGCATTGAGTACTCCATAGCCGCCCATTGAATATCCAATGATGCCGGTATTATCTGCATCTGCCAACCCTGCTAAAAAGTTTTTGCTATCTGCCTTGCTCATATCAGCTACTTGGTTCAGTACAAACAAAATATCTTTTGCGCGATTCAGTAATGTGCTTTGAAAACCTGCTCTATCGCTATAGGTAGACTCAGTATGACCAATTGCTACTACTATATATCCTTTAGAAGCCAAGTTTTCTGTAAGATAAGTCAGGAGTAATCTCGAGCCTGGATAGCCATGTGACACAATAACCAATGGGAATTTACCGGCCGAACGATCCGGTTGAGCATTGCGCAACGATCGGCCCAAAAATGAAAAGGGAATCAGCGGTCTTGTGCTATCTTTAAAAATCCCTAGGGTTTCGTGGTAGGTTACGAGTTGTTTTTTATCTTTCGGAATGTGGGCAGGGTACCATACTTCTACTTGTAAATGCCGGTCATACATTGGATCAACACCTGCTATCGATTTGAGCACGTCCACTTGGTTTTTATTCACTAGTTCCATAGTTTGCACACCTACTGTATAAGCCCCTCGCGGAGATAATTCAGGAGCATTGGGCAATGTATCTCCAATGATGAAGGAAGGGTTTTTTACCTGAGCCTTTGCATGGTTGGTATTGCCGCATTGAAGAAGAATTAAAATAATTACAGTCAATGGTAGCTTTGTTGGAAATAGATTCATGTCTGGTGATTTTTTAGTTGCAATATATTTTTGATTGAGTCACTTTACTGAAATTAGTTAAAAAAAGTGATTCCCATTATTTTGCAGCTAGATGGTGAAAATAAAAGTTAATATATTTTGTTGGGTATTCTTTAGCAGAAGATATTGTCTGACTTTACTGGTCTAAGAATTTACCCATCTTTTACTAAAGGGAGGTATTAGTCTATCTCAAATTGACTGGTTTTTTTGGAAAGCAAGCTTGATAACCCTCTTTTTTTAAAAATGCTTCACAAGCAATGGAGCAAATGGCTATATTTGCAAAAAATATGTAGACTTGGTAGCTCAGCTGGATAGAGCATCAGCCTTCTAAGCTGAGGGTCATTGGTTCGAATCCAATCCAGGTCACAGGAAAAGACAAGAAGTCGTTGTAAATCAATAGTTTATAGCGGCTTTTTTCTTTTTGGTCAAACATAGTCAAAACATTTAGACGTAAAACTCAATAATATTAATACCCTTAAACGAATTTAAATAAAATCAATTGCCCTTCAATATTTTTATTTCAGAGGTACTTTTATTTACCAAAATACCCTAACCCTCAATAATTATAATAATTAGGACTTCTTTAATCCAACCAAAAATAAATTTTATTTACAACTACATTTTGCATTCATTCCAGGAAAACACAGCTATAAATCGGAAACAAAAAGCTAATTCCGTATTCCCCTAGATTAGTTGTTCCTCTTTATAACTAACCACGTTATTTCATAAACAAATTCTCAAATTAAGTACATGGCAGATTTGCACATTGGCAGATCTTTTATGAAAGTGAGAGAGGTGTACACACCATCTAGCCCAAATCATCCCACATTTCTAGTTTTGAAATTAATTTAATAACATAATACATATAGCAATAAACATATTTAAAATATAATTAATATATTTTGATTAGCCTTTATCTAAGTAAATCCAAAGTTCATTTAAAAAGCCATTTCTTGAAGCATAATTATACGCTCCTCCTGATAACCTGGAAAATCCACAGGTTTAGTACCCCATATCCCATTAATGCTTGACCCCGATTTAAAAATGACAGATTAGTATTTCTAAGATTTGCGTAACTATTTGAAATTGAATACACTTTGGGGGTCATTTACACATGGCGAAGATGGGTCATTGAAAATTGGAGAGGCTAGGTCATTGTATGCAGGTGATAGGGGGTCAATATACATGGATTTTCCATATTACGGGATAGAAAGTATTCAGCGGTGCTGGTCAAAAGATAGTATCAATTATAAATATATAAGAAGTTCTGATTCTAGACCTAAATTCTTACATAGTAGCGATGCGTATTTTATTTTTGAAATTAAAAAAGGGGCAAAAATTGCTGAAATTGCTTACGGTAATTATTAAGTTTTAGTTTATTTTAAATTATCGAGCATTTATTGTAAACTATTTCTTGAAAAAACAAATAATTCACTTAGATTGATATTGAATCAAAATATCTAAGTATGCAACACAATGAAATAGATGCAATCAAGGAAGAAGTAAAAAAAGAGTTTAAGATTGAACGATTGATTTTATTTAGTGATGCTGTGTTTGCAATCGTAATTACGTTGGTGGCTATAGAAATAAAACTACCGCATTTCGAAGAAGGAAAATTAACTGAAGAGCTTTTTAATAAAGCTTTAATACATCTTTTACCAACAATATTTGCATATGTAGTTAGTTTTGGGTTAATTGGTGTTTTGTGGTACGGTCATTTAAAATTGTTTTCTGTCTTGAAAAATTATGATGGTGGTTTGATTTTCAGAAATCTCTTGTTCCTGTTTTTTGTTGGATTATTTCCATTTGGTGTATCATTAACTTCTGATGGAAATAATAGTCATGGAATAGTTATTCGTATTTGTATTTACATATCAATTGTCTCTTGCGGCGTGTTTTCAATGCATTTGCTGAACAGATATATTTTAATTTCCAAACCTGAATTGCGTGATGCAGATGCTGACATTACCGAATTAATAACCACATATAAACATGCAAAACTTGTAAGTATTTGTATGCCCATAGTTTCTTTTTTAATGATTATAACATCGGCTTTTATTGAAGACCCCAAAAAGAAAATATTTGCAATTTATTGGGTTCTTCCTCTTTTTATCATTTTTTGGATTAAAGGAATTTATATGTTACGCCAACAAAAGCTAAAAAAAAAGGGCTTATAATTATTGAGGGAAAGACTAATTAACAATCAAATTATTAGTAAGTTCGTTATGAGCTAAAAGTAAATTATAGTAGCCTCAATTTATCAGCTATTATGTCTTCCCTACACGCCGCCTTCCATATACAGCCAACAGATCAGCAGTCTTTGATTTTAATAATTCCTCCAGCACTTCTATTTCTTTTTCCCGCCCGCTTATGGTGTCCATAGTATTGATTTACTATTGTAAAATTATACATTTGGCCGGATATAAAAAAACATATCTGGCCAAAACATGCTTTTTAATTTATAGTTTTGGCCATTTATAAAAATTGATATGCGGCCAGAACATTAAAATCAGACGCTGGCGAATAAGACCGTTTTACAAAATCAGTGTAAAGTTTGGAATCGTTGTATCCTAATGCTTGCCCTTTGGGCCGTTAATGGCGGTCTAATTTCAAAATTTAGACATGTCTCCTAAATTGTCTCGCTCTTCAGGTCGGTGAAAAAGAAATAAAACCTGTAAGGTCTTTTGTAAATCAAAAGCACCAGCAAAATCAGCCCTTCTCAGGTTTTAATCTTGGCAATAATAGTAAAATGCTGTGAGAAGCTTATACTTAAAAAAGCGGTATAAAAGCCATTGGTTTTAATTAGGCTCGAGCGTGACGAGCGAATTGAAAAATCCGAATCTCTGTCCGCGGTTATTTTGTTCATCAGCGTCGAACCAAATACAAAGTTTGAGAAATAGGCTACTGCAAAAAGCAATATCTATTTTTGATTGCCTGGCAAAAATCCCTTTAATCCAGGAAATTCTTTTTGCAAGTCTGCCGATATTGTATTCAGCACATTTGCACCTCATTTTTACACCTTAATTTTATCAGAGATTAACTTACCTGTTGTGAAATAAAGAAGCAGTTGCTCTAGGTTAGCAAGCCTTTCTGTTGTATAATGACTTTGTATAATTTACTTCTTAATGGACCGGATGAACTCCATAAAGTTTTAGTCAATATTCATCTGTTTTCTCTTTAATTGTCATAAGTATTTAATAGTCATTACAAAAATACCCGCCAAATCTTTTTATGCACACAAAAGATTGGCGAGTCTTGTCAAATCAGGGTTAAAATGGTTCGAGAATTGTACACCCCAGGTCACACAAATCTCCTAACGACAAAACTCGCTCTCAAAGCGGTTTTTGGGTTCGATCAATTATCAATAAATTTCAGGTCTGCTCGTATTTAATTGAATGCTATAAAGTTAAACGGTTCGAATCCAACGGGGGTGCATCAAAGCGGACAAATCGAAAAATGCTTCGGTTTGTCCATTCTCATTTTGGCTGAAACCCTTATCCAGATTATATTAGCTCAACGCCTTCATTTGTACCAAGTGAAGAAAGGATTGCAACGCAATGATGAATAAGTTTGGTTTCTACCAATAATATTTTCCCATACGGGTATATTATTTTTAAAATAAACTGACTGGATTTAGTTTAAGAAAATCCTGCCATGGCAGCCCTGCATTTCCAATAAGTAAAATTTTATCAGGATTAAATTTGTTTTTAAAAGCAGTCATTCCTGAAGTGGAACCGGCGGCGCCGGTTTTTACCTCCAGGCCAATTACTTTCCCTTTTCGTTCAATAACAAAATCTATTTCCTCATTTCGCTCTCTCCAGTAATGTAAGTTGAATTTTTCGGTAAGTGAATAATTGATCAAATGTGCCCCAATGGCAGATTCAACCATGCGGCCCCATTCATCCGGTTTGGCAAGTGTATCTTTAAACAGATCATTTCTCTGGGCGCTTATTAAAGCGGTATTATGCACTTGAAATTTAGGGCTGGATGCTCGTTGACGGATTACGTCCGGTGCATATTTCTCAATACCTGCCAGTAAACCAGCCGTATCCAGTAATTCTAAATAATGAGACAGGGTAGTAGTATTTCCGGCATCCTGTAGCTGTCCGAGTACTTTTGTATACGATAGGATCTGTCCTGAATACAAACAGCCTAATTCAAAAAGTCGCTTCATTAATGCAGGCTTATCTACACGTGTCAGCATAAGAATATCTTTTGAAATGCTTGTCTCGATTAGCGAGTCTGTTACGTATGTTTTCCATCGTGCTTCATCATCAATCAAAGTTGCAGAACCTGGATAGCCCCCAAACCATACATATTGGTTTACATCCCATCCAAAAGCCTGCTGCATTTCATCAAAAGCCCAGTGACCCATATAAGTGCTTTCAAACCTGCCTGCCAGCGATTCTGTAAGTCCTTGTTGCAGTAATAGCCTTGATGACCCCAACAGGATTACTTTCAAATTTAAATTGTTTCGGGTGTCGGTATCCCACAACAGTTTTACTGTTTCACTCCAGTTACTAATTTTTTGTATTTCATCGATTACCAATAAAAATTCTTTCGTTTCATGTTGTGCCAGTTTGATGCGGGAAGCCTCCCATTGCTGTTCCAACCAAGTCGCATTGCCGGAAGCTACAGAGTCCGCAGAAACAAAAAGATAGTCGATTTTTGCCTGGGCAGGCAGTTGGCTAACTAAGGTCGTT
>JBIIVV010000065.1:0-15472 GCA_044339235.1 Ferruginibacter sp. | reverse complement strand
TTGCAACTTCCACTTTTTTATGGGCAATAATGGTATCTAAAATATTCATAGTTCTACTGGTTATTAGTAATTTGGAGAAAACAAAAAGGGCACAAAAAATACTTTTTACAACTAAAAAATTATTTGCAAAGTTTTCTTAGCATGCTCAATGCTTTTCCGCTCTCCAAGCTTTCTGCTGCCAACTGGTAACATTCATCATAACTTTTGTACTGCCCAGTACACTGCAATGCCATGGCCGAATTAGCCAGCACCACAGCATTCTGCGCCAAACTTCCTTTTCCTTCCAAAATATCAATAAATATTTTTGCTGCCGCTTCCACTGTATCTCCACCATAAATATCTGCAGGATTTACCACTCGCTTGCCTAATACTTCGGCACTGATAATTTTTTCCCCTTCATTGGTAATTACTTTGGTATCGCCCGTCAAAGAAATTTCATCATAGCCATCAAGACTATGGATTATGGTAAAATTATTACCGGTTTGTTGCAACAAGTAATTATAGATTCTAGCCATTTCAAGATTGTATACCCCTATGAGTTGGTGTTTGGGGGAAGCAGGGTTTACCATTGGCCCTAGCATATTAAAAAAAGTACGAATGCCTAAATTCTTACGAATGGGACCTACTGTTTTTAATGCAGGGTGAAAAAGAGGTGCATGTAAAAAACAAATATTGGCAGTTGCAAGTTCTTCACGTAAGGTTGCCACATCATTGGTAAATCGATAACCTAACTGCTCCATCACATTACTAGAACCACTGATCGATGATGCACCATAGTTGCCATGTTTGGCCACCTTATTGCCTGTGCCTGCCACAATAAAACAACTCAACGTAGAGATATTAAATGTGTTTTTTTCGTCGCCTCCAGTTCCCACAATATCCAACACTTCCATTCCATCCAAGTCTACCCGGATACACAATTCCAATAGTGCATCCCTAAAACCCTGCAGCTCAGGTATGGTAATAGAACGCATCAGGTACACCGTTATAAATGAAGTGATTTCACTTTCATTGTAAACACCCTTTGCAATATTGATCAGCACTTCCTTTGCTTGTTCCCGAGAAAGGGTTTTGTGTTCAAATAAAAAACTTAATATTTTTTTCATTGCCTATGCTTAAATTCATTTATACGATCTGTGAATGATTCATTACGACTACTTTTAAATTTATATTCTTACTATAAATACCTCAGTAAGTAAAATAATTTTTCTTGGCCTTCGAAATGGGGGCTTATAAACCCAACCAATTACGCATCATTTTTTCTCCATTAGGCGTGAGCACACTTTCTGGATGAAATTGCACTCCTTGCACATCATATTTCTTATGCTGCAAACCCATAATAAATCCATTGCTATCCACTGCAGTAATATCGAGTTCTTCAGGAAAATTTTTGTCACTCACTATCCAAGAATGATAGCGCCCCACTTCTATTGTATCGCCCATTCCCTTCAAGATTTGAGAATTGGGATTGATAACAGTTATGGGCGTCGCTACTCCATGATACACTTTATCCAGGTTGACCAATTTTGCACCAAAGGCCTCACCAATTGCCTGGTGGCCCAAACAAACTCCCAAAATGGATTTACTGGAAGCATATTCCTTTATCAATGGCAACAACAAGCCTGCCTCTTCGGGAATTCCTGGTCCGGGTGAAAGTATGATTTTATCATAGGCTTTCACTTCTTCCAGTGCTATCTGGTCGTTGCGAAATACGTCCACTTTTTGGTGCAGGATTTTTTCAACCAAGTGAACCAAATTATAAGTAAACGAATCATAATTATCAAATACCAATATTTTCATTTCAAATATTTTGCGCCATTACAATGGCTTGTTTTAAAGCATTCAATTTGTTATTCACTTCTTGTAACTCACTTTCGGGGCTACTTGCAGCTACAATACCAGCACCCGCCTGATAAACCAGGGTATTTTGCTTACTCAAAAAAGTCCGGATCATGATGGCATGGTTACAACTTCCGTCAAATCCCATATATCCAATGGCGCCACCATAATAACTCCTTCCTGTGGGCTCATTTTCATTGATCAATTGCATTGCCTTGAATTTAGGCGCTCCGCTTAAAGTGCCTGCTGGAAAACTTACCGCCAGCAACTTAAATGGATTTTTTTCGGCGCCTACCTTTCCAATAACCTCACTTACCAAATGAATCACATGAGAGTAATAATTTACTTTCTTGTACTGGGTAACTTCCACATCGGTACACATTCTGCTTAAATCATTTCTGGCCAGATCAACCAGCATTACATGCTCTGCATTTTCTTTTGGATCATTTTCCAATTGTATGGCCAATGCCTTATCCATTTCATCATTTCCTGTTCTTTTAAATGTGCCGGCGATTGGGTGAACAATGGCCTTGCCATTTTGAACAATGAGTTGGCTTTCGGGAGACGAACCCATTAGTTTATAATCCCCATAATCGAAATAAAATAAATAAGGGCTAGGATTGATACTTCTTAAGGCGCGGTAAACATTGAATTCATCTCCTGAAAAACTTTGTTGGAATCGTCGACTCAAAACAATCTGAAATACATCCCCTCTGTGACAACTAGCGATCCCTTTTTTTACCATATCAATATAAGCCGAATCCGTTAGGTTAGATTTCTCCAACCCATCGGTTGCAAATGGAAATGTAGGTAAGTCTTTGCTTTTAATTAAACTTTCAATTGCTTCCACATCACTTTCAATACCATCAATCGCATTTTCACAAATGAATAGTTCATTTTTAAAATGGTTAATAGCGATAACATATTGGTATAAACGATATCGCATGAGCGGAATATCAATACCTGGCTGCTGATGTCCAGTTTTCAACTGTATAGAATCAAAGAATTGAACAGCATCGTAGGTGCAATAGCCAAATAAACCTTGGGCAACATTGATGGGTTTTGGAACAGCCGAACTTATTTCAAATCGCTGCATAAAATCCCATAATAGTTCCGGTACAGAGGAGGGGTTGGTGATGGTTGATTTTTCTGGGCTTTGTCCGGGAAGTTTGTATTCAATGGTAGATGCGGTTCTTATTTCGATTCCAGCAATTGCATTGATACCAATAAAGGTATAGCTGTTTTCTCCAGCATGGTAATCTGAACTTTCCAGCAAAATCGTATCCCTAAACCTGTCTCTGAGGCGCAGATAAATACCTACTGGGGTATACACGTCGGCCAGTAGTTTTTTGTAATTGGTTTGTATGGTTATTTTCTTCATATTTCTCAGCCATTAAAGGCTTTTACTTTAAAGTCCCTACCCTTGTTGGATGAACTAGGTGAAGGAGCCAATTAAGCGATTTACAATTGAATTTACCCTATTGCTGCTGATTTCAACAGTAGTAGGGGGTAATAAAAAACCCCAACACATTGTGTCGGGGCCTTAATATATTATACATACAATAGCGTTGCGACACATCAAAATATTGACTGCCACCACCAACCATTGCTATTTAAAATTGTATTTTTCATTGCTGATGCAAAGATGTGGGCTAATAATTAATAAAAAAAACTTTTTTTTGGTTTGAATTATAATAATAGCAATGAAATAGTGATTTTGCATCCAATAAATTAAAAAATGTATTTTTTAGCTCCCTTTTGAATCCAAAATAGGTGTTCGGATCGCTTGATTTTAAAAACAGTACTATTACCCATTCGTAATTGAATGAGTTGATTTCCCATTATGCAATTCATGAGCAACCTTAGTAGATTTGAGTTGATTTGTAAACCAGTTGTAATTATTAACGGATAACTAGTTATTTAAACCGGCAAATATTATCTTTACCTAGTAACCTGTTAAAATATATTTATGCAAATTGTAATCTTTGGGGCCACTGGAATGGTAGGCATGCAACTGGTTAAACAGGCTCTTTATAAAGGATACAAGGTTAGGGCCTTTGGCAGAAATGTTTTCACGGCTGATATGCCAAAAAACGACCAGTTGGAGCTCATTCAAGGCGCTTTATTTGACCAGGAGCAGGTTTACGAGGCCATTAAAGGCACTGATGCGGTTATTTCTTCACTAGGCGGAGATTCAACCGGTGCAGATATGACCCGATCCCTTGGAATAAAAAACATCATTCACCAAATGCAAAAAGCAGGGGTTTCAAGGATTGTAGCTGTTGGCGGCATGGGCTCACTCAATGCAGATGATGACACCCTTGTAATGGATATGCCCAATTACCCTGCAAAATTTTTACCGGTAAGTAGGGAGCATCTAAAAGCTTTGGGATTTCTACAAGCATCCCCTTTAGATTTTACTTTTGTATGCCCCCCCGATATAATAGATGCCGATTCTACAGGTAATTTTATTACTTGCCCAGACTTTGTTCCAAGCCCCAACTCAAACAAAATTAGTGCAGGGGACCTAGCCTTATTTATGCTGAGAGAACTGAATAATAATGAGTTCATTAGGCAAAGAGTGGGTATTTGCAATTAATAGCGGAGACTACTTCTACCCAGCATACAACTTATCCTGCACAAATCCACCATTTATTCACTTCCCCCCTGCTTAAATAGGAACAGAATAATAAATTGAATCTAAAACATAATCATTGTTAACACTATCACTTAGACCTAACATATTTTTCCACCTCTTCCAACTCATTGTCTTTTACCCTAACCATCACCAAATGATTCAAGCTTTCTAGGGTGGCTATCCATATATTACTATTACGCTGAAGTTCTTTTATATTGGTCACATGGGTGATTTTATAATCTTCGTAAGCGCCCCCCTTTAACCTATCTCGAATTTCCATTGGAAGATGCTGCTCATAACCATAACTAATATCATAATTCATGGAACCATTTTGGGTGAACACAGCCTGGTGCTTCATATCATTTTCGATAAAACGTGCCATATACAATTTGTTAAGGTCATACCATTTCAAATCTTTTGCTTGCGGAAATGCTTTTTTAAATGCTTTATCCACTGCCTTGCTTACTACCATACCGGATGCTACACTAATGGAGGGTAAAGTTGTTACCGAATCATTTTCCTGTGCTAACAAATTCCAAGTTCCAATACATACTAGCAGTAAAACTGCAATTATTTGCTTTTTCATATCTTTAAATTTAATTGAAATGAATAATTAAAATGCGCTCTTTTTAGATTACAAATTAATTGCATTCAAGATATTAAAACAATGATAGCAATCAAAAACCGAGTTGATACTTGTCAGTTGCCATGCCATGTATGTAATACCAAAAATACCATTACAATCAAACTCAATCAGCTAGTTAAAATTATCGAATGGACATAAAAAAAGCTTTTGCCATCGGCAAAAGCTTTTTCAAATAGATCATTGTCTTTTATTTCATTTCTGCAGAAACAGAAACTTTGGTCTCAGTAGCTACCTTGCCAGCAGCAATGGCTGGACCATTAATACCATAATCGCCCAATAGAACAGTGAAATCACTTGCTAATTTAATAGAAGCTCCACTCACTGAAATAGAACCGGATGTGGTAACAGTTTTAGTAACTCCATGTATTGTAAGGTCACCAGCTACTTGAGCAGTATAAGTGCCATCTTTTTTAAAATTGATCGCAGCTAAATTGCTAAGATTACCCTTAAAAGTAGCAGTAGGGAATTTTTCAGAATCCATCCAAACTGCACTGTTAAAATGGTCCTGCATCATAGGGTTTTCAAAACTGAAATTTTTGATGATTACTTCAAATGCAACTGTTCCTTTTAGTATATCAACTGTCGCTATCACTGTTTTGTTTTCTCCCTTTGGCTTTGCATCCTTTGCAGTTGTAGCATTAAAACTAATAGTGCCCGAAGTCGTTGTTTTTTTGGGGCCTGCCTTATCACCCGGAATTGCTGCTAATCTTGTAGTATTAGAAGTAGATACCGGCAGTTTTGCAAAGATTGAACCTGTTACGGTAACTAAAGCAATTAATAAAATTGTTTTTTTCATGTTGTTTTTTTTTATAAATTTTAATTGTTGATTGCGCATCGCTTGAAAGTAATAAATTCAGTTTCAAGTATTTTACTGTAAGCTCCCCCGCTGCATGACCCCTTTATGGAAACCTTCTCCCCCAACTTTATTTTCTTGGCTTGTTCAAGATGCTGTTGCTGGAAAGCAAATATAACATATGAACCTGAAGTTGAATCAGCCATTTTTATGTTAACGGTAGAATCCACGCCCTCTACCTCCGAAACTTCCCCATTTACTACCATTACTTTCTCTGCATATTTCTTGTTGGCCAAACTGTCATTTTTTTCAAACTCATGGATCAGATCTATGGCCGTTACAGTAAAAGCAGGACTGATTTCACTGGTATCTGAAAATTTTTCAGTAAAAACAAACCAGACCCAACCCGCACCTACTAATAAAAGGATTATTAAAAAAAGGCCTGCTTTTTTTAACAACGAATATTTTTTTTTCTGCCCAACCTCCATATGATATACTATTTGAAAAAAGTAAAAATAATACTTTCTGAGAATTTTCAAAGGTTAAAAATTGTTAATATAGAAAGGAAAGCATTTATTTAAAGGCTTACTCGACCAAAATTGATAACCTGAATTACTTAAATTTGGAATTATTAACTACTTATCTTGCCTTATAAAGATCATACACGTTTTAATAAAAACTATGAGAAAAATACTGCTAGTGCAATACTTACTGCTCCTAATGGGCAGCCTTATTCAGGCACAAAATAAAATAAAACAGCCCAGCTCCGGTAATCCGGTTTTCCCAGGTTGGTATGCCGATCCTGAAGGGGCCGTTTTCAAGAATACTTTCTGGATTTACCCCACCTACTCTGCTCCCTACAACCAGCAGGTACATTTTGATGCCTTTTCTTCCAAAGACATGGTCACCTGGACAAAGCATCCCCATATTTTGGATACCTCCTCCATCCAATGGGCACACCGGGCCATGTGGGCTCCTGCTATTATTGAAAAAAATGGAAAATACTATTTCTTTTTTAGCGCCAACGATATTCAAAATGGAAATGAAAAGGGCGGAATCGGCATTGCTATATCTGATAATCCAGCTGGACCGTTCACGGATTATCTTGGCAAACCACTCATCGACCAATTTCACAATGGAGCCCAGCCCATTGACCAATTTGTTTTTAAAGATGTCGACGGGGCCTATTACCTGATCTATGGAGGATGGCGACATTGTAATATTGCCCGGCTAAAGGATGATTTTACCGAATTGATCCCTTTTGATGATGGAAAAATATTTAGAGAAATTACCCCGGATAAATATGTAGAAGGGCCAATGATGTTTGTAAGGAAGGGAAAATATTATTTCATGTGGTCGGAAGGCGGTTGGACTGGCCCTAACTACAGTGTAGCCTATGCAATGGGGGATTCTCCCTTTGGTCCCTTTAAACGGATCGATAAAATATTGAAACAAAACCCCGACATCGCAACTGGTGCAGGCCATCATTCTGTCATCAATATACCCGGCACGGACAACTGGTACATTATTTACCACCGAAGGCCACTAGGACAACCAGATGCCAACTCAAGAGTGACATGTATTGAAAGAATGTATTTTGATAAGGATGGTTTAATACAACCCGTAATGATTACCAATGAAGGGGTGGAGAAAATACGCGTCGGAAACAAAGGCGGCGTAGTCAAATAAAAATAAGCTCATCAAAAAATAATGGACATAAAAATGGCAAGTTACTTACATCGCACCGCTCAACCATTTACCCTTGCTACCTTCCGGTCCTGGGGGAGTTCAACAGGAGCTGGTCGTATAAGACTTGCCGTTGCAAATATAAGCCAGACAAATTAAAATTTTTAATAAATATTCATTTAAATAATCGCGCCCGCTTATTTCCAAGTGCTGGCCTATGTTGTCTGCTAAAAATTAATTCCTGGTCTATCGGTTCTGGTAGCTAATTTACCAATGCCAATTAGCTGATCCGCCTGATCAGTGAATGATTTGTAATAGACTAAAATGGTATAGGTATTTTCTGTTTCCCAATAATTACCATCCATTTCTGACTTTTTGGATGGATCATTTTTATCAACAAGCAGGTAGCCATAACTGTAATACCCCTGCTTCAAAAATTGGCTTCCTTCATAAATCCCCTTCTCTGAATTAAATTGCATTTTGGAACTTGGATTTAATTTATAATCCGTCAGCTGGCCAATCAGGTATAAATCCTTATCCGGATAGGGCAAGCGATTGGGGCTTACGTAACTAAACTGAACAGTTGCAAAATCCCCCTGCCAATAAGGATTAATCGACTCGTAAGTGGTTACTTGATACAACCCATTTAAATCTCTATAATAAACGTACCGTTGGCTACTTCGGTCAATATCCGGCTTCACAAAAATTGTAGTGGCAGTTTTTGAATATTCAGCCCTTTCCACTCTTTCACTTTGCAAACTAAAACTTCTTAAATCAAGCCACCTCCACTCTTTTCCAGCCGCAAAAAAATAATTATTTTCATTGTTATACTCCAGCGTATTACCCCTAATAAATGTGGGTGGAACATTTCCCTGCGCATTGTCCCAACGGTTATTTTGAAGTATCAGCACTTTCACCTGTTGATTGGCATCAAAAGCATTAAGCCCCTCGAGGTTAACTGAAAACTTGATTCGTTGGTGTGTATTAAAATACTGTGGCGTAAAGGGTTGTATAAATTGTGCCATTACAGACGACTTGGGATCCAATACCAGCAGCTTCCTAGTAAATGCCAGCTTCGAGGTATCTCCATCTAGAAATACTTTTAACAAATAATTTCCACTTTTAATGGGAAGTGTATTTGCCTCCGGTAAAATCACTTGATAATGTGTGTAACGAGTAAAGGAAATAGAAGAAAACCGATAACTGGAAATGCGCTGCTGGGTAAACCCCTTGATATAATCAAAAGGGCTAATTACCACCGGACTCCAATTATAATCACATAACTGATACGTATAATAGTAATTTTTTACATTGGCCTCCATATCATCAAAATGAAGCTCCAAACGGTCGCCACTATTGAGTTTGTAAACCGGCAAAGCCAGTTGATCCCCATAACTATGAAAGCGTACGGCCTTGATATTGGGTTTAAAAACACCCTCTGGATTTAGTTGGGCCCGCAAAGAAAATGCCGATAATAATAATAGTGCTGAAAAGCCAAAAGATTTAAAAAGATGCATTAGCGATGAAAATATTTACTTTTGAAAGATACTAAAATTATACCGATTGAATATTTCCGCTTTTATTGCCAAAAGGATCGCCTTTAACCGACAGGATACTTTTTCCCGCTTTATCATCCGGCTAGCTATTGCGGCTACTGCCGTTAGCGTGGCAGTAATGATTGTAACCATCAGTTTTGTAAACGGTTTTCAGCAAGTCATCAGTGATAAAGTATTTAGTTTTTGGGGGCATATCCACGTTCAGCAAGATATAGAAAAAAGAGTGAGTATTGCCGAAGAATACCCCATTTCAAAAAATGATACCGTAGAAAGGCTCATCCACCTTTTACCACAAGTAAAATCAATTGAACGATTTGCTACTAAATCGGTCCTGCTTACTTTTGGAACAGATATTGAAAGTATTTTAGTAAAAGGTATCGACAGTAGTTTTGACTATTCTAGACTCGACCCTTTTTTACAACAGGGAAAATGGGTTTCTTTTGCAGACAGCGGATATAGCAAAGAAATTAATATTTCGACCTATACTGCCAACCAGTTAAATGTAAAACTCAATGACACCCTCCTGTCCTTCTTTATTCAGCAGGATGGAACCCGGCGGCCAAGGAAATTAAAAATTGCGGGTATTTTTAAAACATCCATTGACGAATATGACAAACAATTTGGTATTTGCGATATCAATTTAATCAGGCGAATGAACGACTGGAAAGTGGATCAAATTGGAGGATACGAAATCTTTTTAAAGGATTACACCCAAACAGATTCTGTCGCTAGGATAATACAAAATGAAACCCCACAAGGATGGAATAGTAAAACCATTCAAGCAATTTATCCCAATATATTTGACTGGTTAGGTCTACAAAATGATATCAAACTGATATTGATAGGCATTATGATGATTGTGGCCATTGTAAATTTAATCACCTGCCTACTTATCATTGTATTGGAAAGAACTAAAATGACCGGAATATTAAAAGCCATTGGCGCCAGTGACTGGGACATTCAAAAAATTTTCCTGTACAATACTACCATTATCACTTTTTCGGGTATTGTTTTGGGGACCATTTTTGGGCTCGCCATTTGTTGGTTGCAGGAAAAAACCGGATTTGTTAAACTAGATGAAGAAGCCTATTATATGCGGGCAGCGCATGCGCAGGTAATTTGGTGGCAAGTAGTACTGGTAGACCTGGTTACTTTGGTTACCTGCTTTGCAACATTGCTCATACCAACCTGGTTGGTCAAAAAAATTCAACCGATTAAGGCGATCCAGTTTCGGTAATCAGGGCTTTGGCCTTTATCACTTGCTTCAATGCGGATGAAATAAGTCGTCACCCCCTTTCTAATCAAATTATATGGGATAAGATAATCCCTGTTGCAACAGCCGCATTCAGTGATTCGGCACCCCCAACTTTAGGAATGGTGATTTTTTCATTGGCCAGATCCAAGATTTCATCACTTACCCCCTTTGATTCATTTCCGATTACAATCATCCCTTCCTTTAATCCCTTTATACTTTCAATACCTGTACCATTCAAGGCAGCAACATAAATAGGTATTGCAGGGTATTTTATCAGCCAGTCAGCCAAATGGGTATATATTAATTCAACCCTCCCCAAACTCCCCATGGTGCTTTGAACTACTTTAGGATTATACCGATCTACGCAGTTGTCGGAACAAATAATTGCCGATACTCCAAACCAGTCCGCAATACGTATAATAGTTCCCAGATTGCCGGGATCCTGAATGCAATCCAGCACCAGCGTGATTTTTCCTGTCGGGTCAATGGAGTCCTCTTTCATTTTTTTAAAAACCCCCAATACCTGATTGGGGGTACTGAGGGCGGAAATTTTGTCCAAATCATGCGCATCAATCGCCTCTAGGGGAATATGGGAATACTTCCTAATTTGCTGCTCATTTTCCACTAACCATTCCTGAGTTGCCAAAAGCCGTTCACAAACAATTTTAGATGAAGTGAGCAAGTCCATCACTACTTTACTACCTTCGGCAATAAAAGCATTTTCTAAATCCCTGAATTTCTTTTGGTGTAAACCTTGGATATATTTGGTATAAGTTTTGCTTATCATTGATTTCTTAAATTTATTATATTGTTTAGAGTGCCTCTTAAAATAAAAATGCTGAATTACCTGAAAAATTTATTTTTCCTTTCACTATTACTGTCTGCTTGCACAATTCCTCGCAAATATCAAAAAAATATACCTTTTCTATATCAAAGTTCCATTGAAGTTATTGGAGGCAATTTCAACAAAGATCAAAGAATTTCATTAAAGCAAAAACTCTATGGCCAACTCGATGACAGTGCAAAAGTAACTCCCAAGGACTTTCTTTTCGTACTTCATTTTATAAACCGGCCCCCAGTATATGATAGCACCTATTCTATCCTTTCTGCAAATAGCATGAAAGGTGCTATGATACACCTAGGCTATTACGCTGCTGCTGTTCATTATAAATTAGATACTATTTTAAAAGGCAAACAGCAACGAATATCCGTAAAATACTTTGTAGATGCAGGAAACCCAACGCTGATTGACACCCTTCGTTACAAGATACAGCATACAGAGCTACAGCAACTAGCGATAGCGAATAGCAACAAATCTTTAATTATAAAGGGAAACCCTGTTTCAAGGGTGGAAATACTTTCTGAAATCAACAGACTGGTTGAGCTATATCGTAATAATGGGTACTATCAATTTACTTCGAATGATCTCAAACTGAGAGGCGATACTACCATTGCCGCATTAACCAATATATCGGATGACCCTTTTGAAAACTTACAATTACTAGCAGAAGCCAACCAAAAAAAGGATCAACCCACCGTTAAACTTGCCTTTATACTTAATCCGGATGCAGATTCGGCCCGATTAAAAAAATATTATATCGATTCAGTCATTATTTACCCCGACTTTACGGCGGCTGATGTCACCAATCCTGCCGAGTACAAGGAGGAAATGCAGGGTGGATTTTTAATTCGGTATCATAAAAAATTATTTAATAATAGCCTACTCTTAAGAAATATGCACCTCAATGCGGGGGAAGTTTATAGCCAGGAAAATTATTCTAAAACAATCAATAATTTCTCCAAATCAGGTGTATGGCAAAATACAAATATTCAAATTGAACCAACAAAGGATAGCGCTGGGAAAATCAATCTGATTGTACAATTATTACCCGCAAAACGATTCGGATTCGAAGCCAATCTGGAAGCAAGTTATTCTGCCAATAGCAATACCAATAGTGCAAGTGTTGCTAATGCAGGTAACCTACTAGGATTGTCTACCAACGTTTCTCTGCAAAATAGAAATGTTGGAAAAAGCGGCACAAAAATGACCCATGCGCTACGTGCCGGAATTGAACTAAATCTAAATGGACAGCAGGGGTCAAACCAAAAGCTAAATTCAAATGAACTAAGTTACACCAACACGATTTCATTGCCTAGGCTGCTAGGTCCGATTAACCTTATTTTTCCAAATAAAAAATTAATCTCGCAGCAAACATTTATTAATGTGGTTCCCTCCTATACCAACCGCATTAATCTTTTTAATCAATTATCCACTAGTGCGGCTTTTGGAAATGAATTCACCAGTAGCGAGCATCCTAATAGAAAACATTTGTTTAAACTTTTAAATATCGAATATTCCTACCTCTATAATCAATCAGATAGTTTCAAAAAAACGGTGGAACTCAATCCCTACCTACGTTATTCGTTCAACACGGCCTTGGTAATGGGGCTATTGAATTACAGTTATTCCTCTACCTATATCAACCCTAAAAAACTAAACCGTCAACGGATTTTCAGATGGAATATTGAAGAATCAGGATTGGTATTTGGCCGAATAGGATTGTTCAAAAAGGAGCTTCGTCAATTTATTAAAACTGATGTGGAGTATACTTTTAAAGTGGAAAATCAAAAATCTTCTTCGACATTCAGGGCATTTGCAGGAATAGGAATTCCTACAAGCAATGCAGAGACTTCACTGCCATTTTTTAAGCAATATTTTTCTGGCGGAGCAAACAGTATGAGAGGCTGGCCTATCAGGGGTATTGGTCCTGGCGCAAAGCCATTAGCCGCTTATAATTCACTTTCGCTAAACGACCGTACCGGTGATGTACGACTAGAAATAAATGGCGAATATCGGTATGATATTGCACCCATTATCCCCAACTCATTGACCTTAAAAGGAGCATTATTTATCGATGCCGGCAATGTATGGAACTTGAAAAATACGCGGGTAGGTGGCGGTCCGGATAGCTTGCAATTTAATTTCAGCCGACTGTACCAACAGTTAGGGGTAACTGCAGGTACCGGTTTTCGATTTGACTTTAATTATTTCCTGATTCGATTTGATCTGGGCTTTCGTTTTAAACGGCCCGACATTATCAAAAATAATGGCTGGCAAATACCCAATATAACTTTAAGGAATTTACTAACAAAAGGCGAGCAGATAGAAATTGCTCCGGGCGTTTATGCATACAGCAATCAACTGTGGAGATATGAGAATTTTAATTTCACCATTGGGTTAAGTTATCCATTTTGATCCTTAAAGAACAGGGAATTAACCACTCCGTTGTAAAAGAAAAATCCGGATACACTTAAACTCATTTCCCCATTGATAAAAAATCAGTCGTCTCCATTTATCTGAAGTTGCTTCTCAAACTGCTCCATGGAATAGGCTTTCGAAGCCTCAAAATCACCAATTCTCGTCCGCCGAAGGCTACTCAAATACCCTCCACAGCCTAATGCTGCACCAAAATCATTTGCCAAACTTCGTATATACGTCCCAGTGGAACAGACTACCTTAAAACTAAGTACTGGCAGTGATATGTCAGTGATTTCAAATTGATGAATGGTTATTTTCCTCGGCTCTGGATGAACTTCAATGCCTCTCCTAGCCAATTCGTATAAAGCTACCCCCTCTTTTTTTATGGCAGAATAAATGGGTGGGAATTGATCGATGGTTCCTGTGAAAGCAGCTGTAGCAGCATGAATTGCTTCTGGGCTGAGCAAAGCATAATCTTTCACTTGCTCAGGCTCACTCTCTAGGTCATAGGTGGGGGTTACCGCTCCGAGTGTTATATGGCCGGTATACTCCTTCTCCTGGGCCATATATTCATTTATTTTTTTGGTAAATTTACCGGTACATACGATGAGTAGGCCTGTTGCTAAGGGATCAAGCGTACCTGCATGTCCAATTTTTTTTATCTGCAACAAGTTGCGCATTTTACGAACTACATCAAAAGATGTCCAATGCAGCGGCTTATCAATCAATATCACCTTACCCTCCGAATAGGGTAACTGAATAGCGGGGTCCAATGGAATTCTTTCTTTGCGTTCAGCATTTTCAGGCACCCCGCCCGATTCCAACAACTTGCTATTATATTTTGACCGGTAGGTTTGTTTTCGGGCCACAAGTAATTTTTAGAAAGTAGTAATAGATACGATGGTTGTTAATACAAATAGCAAACAAATAAATTAGCAATTAATAAGCCCTTGCAAACAAAACCCGCTGCTTACTTGCATTTCCTGTAAAAATACATTTACCATCCTCCAGCTCATTATTCAATGGAATACAGCGTATCGTGGCTTTGGCAAGCTCCTTAATTTTATCTTCCGTTTCACCCGTGCCATCCCAGTGTGCAGAAATAAAACCTGGTTTTTCATCCAACAACTTGAGAAATTCATCCCATGTATCAGCAGGAGTAACCCGATCATCTCTGAAATTTTTAGCCTTATTAAAAATAGCCAACTGGATTTCATCCAACAATGTAATGATACGCTCACTCAAGCCATCCATACTAAAACTCATTTTCTCTTTCGTATCTCTCCTGGCTACTTCTACCACATTATTGGCAAGATCTCTCGCGCCAATGGCTATTCGAACTGGAATTCCCTTCATTTCGTATTCAGCAAATTTCCACCCCGGACGATTGTTATCATTGTCATCATACTTCACAGAAATGCCTGCAGCCTTCAATTGCTGCATCAATGCGATTACTTTTTCATCGATCAGTTGCTTTTGCTCCTCTCCTTTAAAAATCGGAACAATCACTACTTGTATAGGGGCTAGTTTTGGAGGTAATACCAAGCCTTGGTCATCGCTATGCGCCATTACCAATGCCCCAATCAATCGGGTACTTACGCCCCAACTAGTTGCCCAAACAAAATCCAATTTATTTTCCTTATCGGTAAACTTTACATCAAATGCCTTAGCAAAATTCTGCCCTAAAAAGTGAGAAGTGCCTGCCTGTAATGCCTTGCCATCTTGCATGAGCGCTTCAATGCAATAGGTATCTACCGCTCCTGCAAAGCGCTCATTGGCAGATTTAACCCCCTTAATAAC
>JBIIVV010000250.1:0-4591 GCA_044339235.1 Ferruginibacter sp. | reverse complement strand
TGCATATTTTTTGGGGTGCGTTGGTTACCTTGGCCGGTGTGTTTTTGGTCAATTACAGCATTAATAGAAATCAGTCAACAGTGATTGCGGAGCCGGAGCAATAATGATTTTATCATATTGCAGACCGTCTGCAATCAGGGTTGAATAAGTTGTATCTCCATTTTATACAAGGTTTTTATTTGCCGAGCAATCGTTCAATATAAATTGATTAACTTACTTGTGTATGTACGCCTATTTATTTTTTGCAATAACGATCTTAGGGATATTTTCATTGATTGAAAATATTAAAGGCAGACAAAAAATATCATTCATTAAGTTGAATTTTATTTTACTACTGTCTTGCATTACCATCAATAGTGGTATTGATTTTTCTATAGAATTTGGCTACAACCTAAGTTTATACGGAAGCATGGTTAGGCTATTTACTACCATCTTCATTGTAAATGTATTCTATTTTGTTGCTGCAAATAATTTACCTAGAACAGTTTTATATATTGAAATACTATTTCTTATATTTTTTTTAATTGGCATCTTTAATGGATATAGGTTTATGACTGTATACGGAGGAGCGTATGTAAATGAATTAACCATTCTAAATAAAATCAATATAGTGGTGGTCAACCCCTTGATCATACTATCCATGATTTATAATATGGTAAGAATAAGTAAATCAACTGACAATACTAATTTGTATCAAGTAAAAACAAAAAAATGGGCAATTTTCCTTTTCATTTTATGTTTAATTGTAATTGGCTCAATTTTTATTACAATCGCATTGTATTATAAAAAACTCTCCTCCAATCAAATTGATACTAGATCGATTCTAATACTATATCGATTTCTGCTAATCTTATTTATCTTAATTAGACCAAGATTTATTGATGAAGGAATATTTTCAGTAAAATTGAATAACATTTTACTAAAAAATAAAAATATATTACTCACTAATTTTGAATTCTTGTTTTATACAAACCATTACTATTTGAATTCGGAGGCCAATTTGAATGATTTTGCTTTGAAGTTAAATCATTCCAAAAATGAGATTATCGATTTTTTAAATAAGCATACCAATGAAAGTTTTTCTGAGCTTTTAAATAAAAACAGGGTGAAATACTTTAAGGAGCTGCTTAAATCCAAACAATATGAATCGTTTACGATAGAAGCTTTATCAGAAATGTCGGGTTTTAATAATCGACAAACTATGTATAATGCTTTTAATAAGTATGCAGGTTGTTCACCTTCTGAATATATAAATAATTTGTAATGGGTTGATTTAACGGTACAATTATATTTTCACAAGCCAAAGCAGTCAAATTGAGATTGGGCTTATTGGTGCATTTGAAATCAACTGTATTAGATTGTTGGAGCTATAAGGTTTTGCTTGGAGGAGTAATTGTTCAGCATTAATTTATTATCTTTCCTCCTTATGTATGCCTATTTATTTTTCGCATTAATGTTCATAGGGGTATTTTCATTCATTGAAAATATTAAAGGAGGGCAAAAAATATCTTTATTTAAGTTACATATACTTGTATTTTTAGCAGGTTTAACTATTAAAACCGGTATTGACTTTTTAAATGAAATAGGGTATAATTTAATTATTTATGCTTCCATCATTAGATTATTTATTTCAATTGCCTGTATTAATATTTTTTATTTAGTTGCCAATCATAAAATTCCCCAGCTGGTGGTCTATATAGAGATGGCATTTTTCATCTTGTATTTAATTGCCTTATTGAATGGGTTTGAGTTTTTAGCTATTAATGAAGGGATTTACAATACAGAAATAACTTTATTTATTAAAGTAAATGTATTTTTTACCAATACGCTTATTGCAGCTTCGATGGTGTACAATATATATACCATATATCAAAATACCGACCCTAACAACCTCTATCAAGTAAAAATTAAAAGATGGGCTGTTTTTCTTGTTATTTTTGTTTTTTTTATATTCATTTCAGTTTTAATCCTCGTTTTATTGCATACAAGTGGTGTAATGCCTTATCAATTTGATACCAGGATGATTACGATTTGTTATCGAACATTATTTATTCTTTTTATATTTTTCAGGCCTAAATTTATCGACGAGTATTCTTTTTCCATTATCCATAACCACAAATTAATTAAACAAAAGATTTCGGCTGAAAATTTTGATTTTTTGTTTTATGGCAACCATTACTATCTGAATTTGGATGCCAATTTGGAGGATTTTGCTTTAAAACTAAACCATAATAAGGTAGCGGTCCTAGCATTTTTAAAAACCCAAACCAATGAGAATTTCAATGAATTCCTAAATAGAAACCGGATTAAATACTTCAAGGAATTGCTGAAATCCAACAAGCAGGAGTCCTTTACCATCGAAGCTTTGTCTGAAATGTCGGGATTTAATAATAAAAGAACCATGTACAATGCATTTAAAAAATACGATGGAGGGGCTCCAAGTACTTACCTAGCTACTCTTAACTAATTGATATTCAATGTAAAAATGGATTTTCACAATGTAAAACTCCATTTTCATAGCCCCAATTTGGGGCTTTTTTATTTTGGACCCACCTTGCACCCAATATCAATTAATTGCTACAACAATACCATTGATTCATTCATCTTATGGACAACCATTTATTCAAAAAATTTTTTTGCCTTCAATCAATCAGCTTATTGATTGGTTTAGCATCCTCAGCCCAAACAGCGGCTCCTTATACCGTCAATATTGCGGGCAATCAAGTTTCCACGGGTAAATACAATTTCGAATGGAGTGTAGGCGAATCGGCAGCCATTAGCACCATGTCAGAAGCTAATTTATTGGTAACCAATGGATTATTACAATACCAGGTAGAAAATCAGCCGGAAAAAAATCTAATCGCTTCCTTTTTGGCGGATGAAATAAGGGTATACCCCAATCCTGTAAAAAATGAATTGTACATCAATATCCTACATGCCAATAAGGGCAAACACCAGATTGAGTTATTGGATGCAAAGGGCATTCAAATCAAGCAAGTTCAATTGAACTATACGGGTATGGGAGCCCTAGAAAACTGGAACCTCAGTGGATTACCAGCTGGACAGTACATTTTAAATATCCGACAAGCTGATCCGGTTACAGGAAGGTTGGTGAAGAAAGGAGCTTATAAAATACTTAAGAATAATTGATAACTGAATAATGGAATAATTGATAACTGATAATTGGTTAACTGAAAACTGAAAGTTCTTATTTAATAAATTGATAATGGATAGATGATAATGGATAATTGATTAATGGATAGATGATAATGGATAGATGATAATAGGTCTAAACTCCTAAACCCTAAACATCTAAACCAGCATTTAAAAGCACTAACAATAATAATACCCAACTAAACTCGAATTTAAAATCACCAACAATAATAAAACCAGACTAAACCATGCACCCAATATCGCTATTAAAAAGCAAAATACTTTCAATTTTCATTCTCCTTGCCATGGGCTTTGCCGGTTTTGCGCAGGCGCCCAATTTGTTGAACTATCAGGGGGTGGCGCGCAATGCGGTGGGTAATCCTTTGCCAAACCAATCGATGATCCTTCGTTTGTCGGTTCGTAATTTATCGGCTACGGGTACAGTGGTATATTCCGAAACTCGTCCTATTACAACCAATTTGGGCGGTTTATTTTCGGTACAGATTGGGAGTGTAGGTAGTACCAGCTCTATGGGAACCATCGCTGGGGTAAACTGGCTGGTGGGTGATAAATATTTGCAAGTAGAAATTGATCCTGCAGCTAACAATAATTACATAAACCTAGGTACAGTGCAACTAGTGAGTGTGCCTTATGCTTTTGCAACTGGTAATGCAGGCACCGTTACAACCAACGCAAACTTAACAGGGGTGGTAACAAGTGTTGGAAACCAAACTTCCATTGCGAATGGAGCCATCACCAATGATATGATAGCAAGTGTGAACAAATCGAAGGTAGGATTGGATTTGGTAAATAATACCAGTGATGCATCCAAGCCCATTAGTTCGTTGACAGAAGCGGCATTGGATTTAAAGGCGAATGCTTCGGAGCTTACTAATTTAGCTAATGCCATGGGTACTAAATTAAATATTGCAGATAGTACCATTGGATATATTACCCCTTCGCAATTGGCTGCAAAAACATTTGACCAAACGCCTATTAGAAATGCCATTGATACTAAAATAAATATTGCCGATAGTGCAAACGGTTATGTTACACCAGCACAGTTAGCAGCAAAAACATTTGACACAACCAGTTTATCTAATCGAATTAATTTAAAAGCAAGTGCTGCGAATGTAGCTATATTAACAACAAATGTAGCTTCTAACACAGCCAGTATTACTGCCAACACAGCTGAGATCAATTTAAAAGCAAGTGCTGCGAATGTAGCTATATTAACAACAAATGTAGCTTCTAACACAGCCAGTATTACTGCCAACACAGCTGAGATCAATTTAAAAGCAAGTGCTGCGGATGTAGCTATATTAACAACAAATGTAGCTTCTAACACAGCCAGTATTACTGCCAACACAGCTGAGATCAATTTAAAAGCAAGTGCTGCGAATGTAGCTATATTAACAACAAATGTAGCTTCTAACAC
>JBIIVV010000064.1:0-15529 GCA_044339235.1 Ferruginibacter sp. | reverse complement strand
AAGCATTGCAACTGCTGGAACAAGCAGAGGACGACTGGCAGATTACTTTAAGGGAATGGCTGAACCTAATCTCCAAAAAAAATCTGGGCGGTCAGGTGAAATGGATAGAAGACATGAGTAAACAGGGCAGGGAAAAACAAAAGCAATTTCTCAAATATTTCACCCATTTACTAGAACAGGCCATCCGACTGAGCGTGGTAGATGAAAAAACGGCGGATTCGCTATCCATCGCAGCCAATGAAAAAGACTTTGCCCTTCGCTTAAATAAACTATGTACCATTCACCAGCAAGAGGCCATTGTGCATGAATTAGACAAAGCCAGCTATTATATTGAGCGAAATGCCAACGGGAAAATGCTCTTTCATGCCCTCACTATTAAGTTGTACCACATTATTACCAACAATTCGCTAATTTTGATCCATTGAGGAATAAGTCCTTGGGCTAGCGCCTAGGGGTTGGAGTAAGTTGTTGGAATTGTCTTCTCCGCTATAATACAACATCATTGCGTAATCTGATACCGGATTTTTTCCGGGGCTAATTTATACAGTTTGCATTTTTTCAACGGATCGAATGACCCGCTAAATAAAAAATTGTATAAAGAATAAGTACTGCTGGTCAGCAATAAATGCTGCAATATTACATGGTACTTCAGTCTTCCCCCATTCACCCGGGGCCAATGAAGTTGAACAAACTATAGCCGGAAAGACAATGGCCCATTCAAATGGACGGTTATATTATTAAGCCTCCCACTCTCCCTAACTTATTCCCCGTGTAGGTATTTTAATTTATTAATTTTTAATTAATCAATATGGCATGTGGAAGTTGTGGATCTGGTAGCACCCCTGGAGGTTGTCAAAGTCATGGCAGCTGTTCAAGTGGAAGTTGCAACCGAATGAATGTGCATGATTGGCTCGCCAATCTCCCTTTCAGTGATCCTGAAAGCGGATGCAGAATTGTAGAAGTGAGTTTTAACAATGGCAGCAGAAAAGATTACTTTAAAAATACTACTACCTGTTTTTTTGAAAAAGGAGATATGATTGCTGTGGAAGGTGTGAGTGGTTTTGATGTAGGCAGTGTTAACATGACCGGTGAGCTAGTTCGGCTGCAATTGAAAAAGAACAATATTAAAGAGGAAAGCGCTGACATCAAGAAAATTTTGCGCAGAGCCAATGACTCCGACTTAGGTAAAAGCAAGGAATCAAAAGCAAGGGAAAAAGCGGTAATGATTCGTAGTCGTGCCATTGCCAAACACCTGAACCTGGATATGAAAGTAGCTGAGGTGGAGATTCAGGCGGATGGGCGTAAAGCCACTTTTTTCTACATTGCCGATGACCGGGTTGATTTTAGGGAGCTGATAAAAATATATGCAGGTGAGTTTAAGGTGAAAGTGGAAATGAAACAAATTGGGGCTCGGCAGGAAGCGGGCAAAGTGGGAGGAATAGGAAGTTGTGGAAGGGAACTTTGTTGCAGCACCTGGCTAACCGATTTTAAAAGTGTAAATACCAATGCGGCCCGATATCAAAATTTAAGTATCAATCAAACCAAGCTAAGTGGTCAATGTGGAAGGTTGAAATGCTGTCTGAATTTTGAACTGGACACTTACCTAGATGCATTGCAAAATTTTCCGGATGATTGTGATATGATAGAACTTGCCAGAAGCCGTGCATTTTTGGTAAAGAAAGATATTTTCCGCAACCTAATGTGGTACACTATGCCGGACAGCAACAAACAATATCCCCTAACAATTGAAAGTGTTAAAAAGATAAAGGCACTCAACCGACAAGGTATTCGGCCAGAAGAATTGGAAACAGTGGAAGTAGTTAGCAAAAAGCCTGTTGAAATTGAACCCACTTACGTAGATGTGGTAGGGCAAATTAGTTTGAAGAGTCTTGAAAAAACCAGCAGAAAAAGAAGGGATAACGAAAGAGGCCAAGGTCAACAGGGTGGAAATAGGCAACAACAAAGACCTCCTCAAAATCGGGAAGGTCAGGGATCTCAGCGACCACCGCAAAATCGGGAAGGGCAGGGATCTCAGCGACCACCGCAAGATAGAGGTAGGCAAGGACAACCGCGGCCGCCTCAAAACAGAGATGGGCAAGGGCAACCACGACCGCCGCAAAACAGGGAAGGACAAGGATCTCAGCGACCAAACCAACCTGGAGGCAATCGCCAGGGACAACCGAACCGTCAGCAAAACAATCCCCCAAACAGGAGCAGTCAAGCCAATAGGCCCGCACAGGGAGCGGATGGCGCCGAAGAAACAAATAAATAAATCGTACTAAAAACGTCAGGTTATACTCCTGGCGTTTTTATTTTTGCATAATAGCTCATGTCAATCTTAGTAACCAACCTTTCGAAAATGTATGGCCCGCAAATAGCGGTGAATGCGATTTCATTCTCTATTGCAAAGGGAGAAATTGTTGGCTTTTTAGGTCCCAATGGTGCTGGAAAAAGCACTACGATGAAAATGATTACCGGATATGTAGGGGCGGATGCAGGATCAATATCAGTAGCAGGCGAAAAAGTGAGCACCGATTCCTTGTCGGCCAAGAAAAAAATGGGTTACCTGCCAGAGGCTAATCCACTTTATTACGATATGTATGTGAGGGAATACCTTGCATTCATTGCTACTATCCATGCATTGAAAAATTCGAAGCAGGCCATTGAGCAGGTAATTCAATCAACTGGGTTAACGGTAGAAGCTAATAAAAAAATTGGGCAGCTAAGCAAGGGGTACAAACAACGCGTAGGATTGGCTGCAGCTTTAATTCACGATCCAGAGGTATTAATATTAGATGAACCAACCGCCGGCCTTGATCCTAACCAGCTGGCAGAGATCAGGGCACTCATTCAACAATTAGGGAAAAATAAGACCATCTTGTTTTCCTCCCATATTTTACAAGAAGTGCAAGCCATCTGCGACCGGGTAATCATCATCGATAAGGGAAACTTGGTAGCGGATGATACATTGAGTAATCTACAAAAATCGACCAACGGAAACACCATTGTGACCGTAGCTTTTAAAGAAATCGTGGATGTAAGTCTACTAAACGAGCTTTTTAATGAACATCCAGTAGATAAAATACGTCCAACAACAGACCATTCCCGAGGATTGGAAGGCTCGAGTTTTCAATTAACTACTAGCCAGCCGGATATGGTAAAAACACAGATATTAGAATTGAGTTTGAAAAACAAGCTGAACATTGTTTCTTTGCAAAGTGAAACGAACAGCCTGGAAAATATTTTTAGAAATTTAACCTCCAATACGCACACTAAATAATTTAACCAAACAAAAAAATCAACATGAGTTACATCGCAAGTATTTACGCCCGTCAGATTTTAGACAGCCGCGGAAACCCAACAGTAGAAGTAGACGTACTAACAGAAAATGAAAGTCTAGGCCGTGCCGCCGTTCCAAGTGGTGCAAGCACCGGAATTCATGAAGCAGTTGAATTAAGGGATAATAATAAAAAATTATTCGGAGGCAAAGGTGTATTAAAAGCAGTTAAAAATGTAAATACCATTTTAGCGGAAAACCTGCTAGGCTGGGATATCACCGACCAAACCGGTATTGATGCCATGATGATTTCATTGGATGGCACTGCCAATAAAAGTAAGTTAGGCGCCAATGCTATGTTGGCCGTTAGTTTGGCTGTAGCCAAAGCTGCTGCAATAGAAGCTAATCTTCCCTTATATCGTTATATAGGCGGTACCAATGCAAAAATATTGCCCATTCCCATGATGAATATTCTGAATGGTGGAGCGCATGCTGATAATAAAATTGATTTCCAGGAATTTATGGTAATGCCGGTTGGCGCCTCGTCTTTTAGTGAAGGACTTCAATGGGGTGTTGATATTTTTCATGCACTGAAAGTAGTGTTGAAGAAAAAAGGATTCAGCACCAATGTAGGAGATGAAGGTGGTTTTGCACCGAATATCCAAAGTAATGAAGAAGCGATTGAAACCGTTTTAACAGCGATTCAAGCGGCAGGATATAAAACAGGCAGCCAAATCATGATTGCTATGGATGCGGCCAACAGTGAATTGTGGAATGCAAAAGAAAAGAAATATATTTTCCACAAAAGCGATGGCAAAAAAATGACCAGCGAACAACTAGTGAAATATTGGGCTAGTTGGGTAAAACAATACCCTATTTGTTCCATTGAAGATGGTATGGCAGAAGATGATTGGAAGGGATGGAAAATGCTTACTGAAGCTGTTGGCAGCAAATGCCAATTGGTAGGGGATGATCTTTTTGTAACGAATGTAACTCGTTTGGAAAGAGGTATCAACGAAAAAATTGCCAATGGATTATTGGTGAAAGTGAATCAAATCGGAACGCTTACTGAAACGATCAATGCAGTTAGCATGGCCCAGCAGAATGGTTATAATACCATCATGAGTCACCGTAGTGGAGAAACAGAAGATACTACCATCGCCGACCTTGCGGTTGCATTGAATTGTGGTCAAATAAAAACTGGCTCTGCGAGCAGAACAGACCGTGTTGCAAAATACAACCAGTTAATCCGAATTGAAGAATTACTAGGTGACAGTGCGATTTATCCAAAGGGAAAGATTAAATTTGGTAGCTCCCTTTAATTTTCACCAAAAGGAAAAATGATACAATTTCAATAATGGAAAAGGATTCAATCAATACAGCCTCTTCTCAACCCCTCCAAAAGAGGCGTTGGAAGAGGCTGTCCTTTTTAGGCAATAAATATTTACTGTCGGGGTTTCTGTTTTTTATTTGGATGCTCTTCTTCAACGAAAAGGATTTTATTTCTGAATTCAAAAAAAGAGTAAAGCTAAATGAGTTACAAAAAAGTGAAACGCACCTGATTGATGTGATTAAGGATACCAAGCAGGAATTGGGACAGCTGAAAAATAACGCCCAGACCATTGAAAAATACGCAAGAGAAAAGTATTTGATGAAGAAAGACAATGAGGATTTATTTATCCTTTCAGCAAGCGATTCAATTAAATAATTCACCTAACTATACAATAATGAACGAATTAGTTCGTTTATGAAGGCATAAGATGAATCAATTTTTACTCAAGCCATAAATTTTTCACATGCACCGCTTTACTCAGGAAGATCTTATTCTACACCTGTACAAAGAAATTTCTGCTGACCAATCAAGTCTTTTGAATGATGCCTTGGCAACCGATTGGGCTTTACGAGAAAAATATGAAGTCATTGCTGCAGCAGTCAGCGATCTAGAAAAACTATCCCTATCTCCTCGAAAAGTAGCTGTAGACAAGATTTTGGAATACGCTGCTCGCTCGACTAAGGAGCAACCTACTTCAGTATAGCGGCCTTTCCGGCAATTCAACTACTTTCGTTTGGTACAAAAGCGGAATGTTTATTTATGACCAAACAGCAACGTTACCAATACTTCATCGATTATTTTTTAACGAATGCACCCGGTGCAGAGACTGAATTACTATACAACAACCCCTATGAGTTACTGGTTGCAGTGATACTTTCGGCCCAGTGTACTGATAAGCGGGTAAACCTTACTACGCCTGCAATTTTTAAAAAATTTCCAGATCCTGAAAGCCTTAGCAAGGCCGTATTCAAAGATGTTTTTGCATTGATCAAAAGCATTTCCTATCCCAATAATAAAGCCCGGCACCTAATAGGAATGGCTGAAATGCTGGTAACAAAATTTTCCGGACAAGTACCCATGACCGTGGATGAATTGGTAGAGCTACCCGGAGTGGGCAGAAAAACCGCTAATGTAATTACCTCCGTAATCGATCAACAACCCAATATGGCTGTTGATACCCATGTATTTAGGGTGAGTGCGCGAATAGGGTTAACCACCAATGCCAAAACACCGTTGACAACTGAAAAACAGTTAATCAGCCATATCCCCAAAGAATATATTCACAAAGCACACCATTGGCTAATACTTCATGGCAGGTATGTTTGTACGGCAAGAAGTCCTAAATGCAGTGAATGTGGGATTCAGTCTGTCTGTAAATATTTTAAAAAAGTAACAAAATAAATATATAATTAAAAAATAATTTGTTTATTTTACAATAAATGCAAACCAACTGAAAATCTAGGGCCCTAATTTGAATGGTTTACCTCCATGCTATAAATAGCTTTATCAATGGGTCGTCCAAAACTCCTTCCCTGAAATTTCACTGAATGCTCCCTGTTCAATTTGTTTGAGCCTACCAATTTTTAATTCGTTGGAAGGGCCCACAATATTTTGATACAGCCCTTTTACAATGTTCCCCGCTTTGCAGGAGAATAGAATGAATTCCTTTTGTCTTCGCCTCAATCAATGAATTATGAAAATGAAAAAAATTAGATTCGTCTTTTTAATGGTAGCACTGAGTTGCCTTTTTTTACAAAAAGTTTCGGCCCAATTCTACTTTCGTGATAACAATTTTTACGATTCCCCCTTGCTATTTGAAATGGGTGGCTCAGTGGGCATCATGAACTGTTTGACGGATGTGGGTGGAAAAAAAGGAATAGGGAAGCCCTTAATAAAAGATTTAAATATTGGCAATACCCAGCTGAATGGAAGTGTATTTGTCAGTGCCCTCTACAAATATGCAGTGGGCGTAAGGCTGGAAGGAAGTATTGGGCAAATAAAAGCGTATGACAGTATTCTAAACCCGGTAAAAGAAAGTACCCTTGGCCGTTATGAGCGAAATTTACAGTTCAGAAGTAGTATTACGGAGCTGGCATTGACATTTGAGTTTCACCCGCTCTTTATATTTATTAATTGGCTTACAAAAGAAAAATCCCCTCCTGCCTTGTCACCCTACCTTACCGCTGGCATCGGTTATTTTAAATTCAATCCACAAGCAAAATTATATTCAAATTGGGTTGACTTACCACCCTTGCATACAGAAGGGCAAGGCTTTGCAGAATATCCAAATAGAAAAGTTTACCAGCTAAGCCAGATCAATTTTCCACTGGGGGCAGGAATAAAATATGAATTGACTCCTAACATCAATTTAAGAGCAGAATTGGTTGCCCGCATTTTACAAACTGATTACCTAGATGATGTTAGCACAAGATACATTGACCCGCAAATATTTTCGAAATATTTTTCCGGAGATCAATTGAATAAGGCACTATTGCTAAACGACCGAAGAAGCAAGTTGAACCCAGCATTTCCAGTAAATCCAAAAGGCGGGCAACGACGCGGGAGCCCCCAAAACAATGATTCCTACTTCACCTTCAATTTGAAAGTAGGAATTGCTTTTGGAAGAGAAAAAATCGGACGGTCAGGAAGCAATGGGTATTAAAAAAGGTGCTGATTTTCATCAACACCTTTTAAATATTAGGTAAAGAAGCTATCGAAGGCTTTATAACATTTTTGTAATTTCTTCGATCAACTCGCCTTTGGTAATGGCAATTCCCATTATTTTATTATATGGTTTGGCATCTACAAAATATACATCCCTTATAATTTTTACCAACTGGCCATTATTGATTTCAGGAATCAATACATGATCAAAATTTTTCAGCATATCGCCCAAGTTTTTAGGGAAAGGCCTTATATATCGCAAATGTGCATGCGACACTGCATGACCTTGCTCTTGCAATTCTTTACAAGCACTTTTAATAGCCCCATAAGTACTTCCCCATCCTAGTACTAGCACCTTGCCCTTTTCGGCACCACTATCTAATTTTTGCTCGGGGATATAATTGGCAATCAGGTCTACTTTTTTCTGTCTTGTTTTCACCATGTGCTGGTGATTGTCTGAATCGTAACTGATGTTTCCAGTCAAATCTTCTTTTTCAAGGCCACCCACACGGTGTTCCAATCCAGGAGTACCTGGTATCGCCCATGGTCGAACTAATTTTTCGTCTCTTTTATAGGGCTGAAATTTTCCATTTGCATCAAAATAGTCCATATTTTTTGGTGAAGCAAAAGACACTTTGATTTCCTGCAATTCAGAAGCAGTAGGGAATTTCCAGGGCTCAGCGCCATTGGCAATATACCCATCACTTAAAAAGATTACAGGCGTCATATGTTGTACACTAATCCTTACTGCTTCATAGATAGCAGCAAAACAATCGCTAGGTGTAGATGCTGAAATTACCGGCATAGGACACTCTCCATTACGTCCGTAATATGCCTGCATTAAATCACTCTGTTCTGTCTTGGTAGGCAACCCCGTACTAGGTCCCCCCCTTTGTACATTGATGATGATCAATGGTATTTCTAACATTACTGCTAGCCCCATTGCTTCTCCTTTTAATGCCATTCCGGGTCCGCTGGTAGTGGTAACGCCCAAACTACCTCCATAACTGGCTCCAATAGACGAAGTAATAGCGGCGATCTCATCTTCAGCTTGGAAAGTCTTTATGGCAAAGTTTTTATACTTACTTAGGTCATGCAAAATATCACTGGCTGGAGTAATGGGATAACTTCCTAAAAAAAGTTGAAGTCCACTTTTTTGTGAAGCAGCAATCAATCCAAATGACAATGCTTGGTTGCCCATGATGGAACGGTACACGCCCGGTTCCATTTTAGCCTTTTCAACCGTATAGCGCGTAGTGAATGTTTCGGTAGTATCGCCGTAATTATATCCAGCCTGCAATGCTTTTATATTACTTTCAAAAATCTCTGGTTTTTTGCCAAATTTATCCTTGATAAATTGAATGGTATTATCCATTTCACGATTGTACATCCAATATAAAAAACCTAGCACAAACATGTTTTTGGCACGGTCTTTTTCTTTCATCCCCATAGTGAAATCCTTCAACGCTTCCCTAGTCATCTTGGTGACATCCATCTTTATTAGCTCGAAATTATCCAGGCTATTATCTTCTAGGGGATTGCTGCCTTCTGCATAGTTGGCGAGCCGAAGGTTTTTAGCATCAAAACCCTCAATATTGGCAATGATTACACCACCGGGTTTTAATCCCTTTAAATTTACCTTTAAGGCTGCTGCATTCATCGCTACTAGTACATCGCAAACATCCCCGGGTGTAAAAATCCGGTCGCTGCTGAAACGCAATTGATAACCACTCACACCGGGCAAAGTACCTATCGGAGCCCTGATCTCTGCAGGGAAATCTGGAAAAGTTGCCAGGTCAATACCCAGCAAAGCGGTGTTGTTGGTAAACTGGCTGCCAGTTAACTGCATGCCATCGCCACTATCTCCGGCAAATTTTATAACAACTTCTTTTAATACCTGTTCGTTAATGCTCATATGGTAAAACGTTAAAAATTACTGCAAGTTAAGGCTAAATTATTTTTTATAATCAATGCCCAAAAACTTTGTTGGGCAAATTTCAGGGAAGCGGTTTTCGAATTGCCCACTGCTAAAATATGGATAAATTCATTTTTTGGGCTATTGGGCTGGAAATATACGCCCAATGAAGTCCTCTATTCGGGAAGAAGCGATAAAACGCCTTCCTTTTGGCTAAATGGTCGAGGAATCCGCCGATTGACCATTTGACGACCCTATTGATATGCATGCATTAAAAAATTTAACAACAAAAAATACAATTTTTTCAAAGTACATTAGTAAAATGTTTTAATTTTAAGTTCTAAAAATATAACTATGGACCTATTTAAATCTGGCAATCCTACACTCTCTGAAAAAGCATTCAAAAACACCCTGTACATTGACCAAAATAATGCAATGACGGTAAGGGGCACACTAAACAAGTTTGGCTTTATGTTTTTAATGCTGATGGGCACTGCTTACTATTCGTGGAAAGAATATGCGGCTGGTGGTGATGTGCAATCGCTCATTTGGGGAGGAGCTATTGGAGGCCTTGTAATCGCACTAGTAATCATGTTCAAAAAAGAATGGTCCCCCTTTCTTGCACCCTTGTACGCTTTATTGGAAGGTTTGTTTATAGGAGCCATTTCAGCCTACTACAATGATGCTTTTGCTGGAAAAATGCCGAATATTATTATGAATGCGGTGGGACTAACCTTTGGTACTGCCATCTCGATGTATTTATTGTATAGCTTTAAAATTATTCAGGCAACTGAAAAATTTAAGGCGATTGTTTTTACTGCTACTGCAGGCATCGCTGTCTTTTATTTGATTGCGATGGTAGTGAGGATGTTTGGTGTAGACATGGCTTTTTTGCATGAGGGTTCATTGATGGGAATTGGTTTTTCACTAGTGGTGGTAGCAATTGCAGCCCTCAACTTAATCCTGGATTTTGACATGATGGAAAAAGCTGCTGAGGCAGGAGCGCCCAAATATATGGAATGGTATGGCGCATTTGGACTTATGGTTACCATCGTTTGGCTATACCTCGAAATCCTTCGACTTTTGTCTAAACTAACCAGCAGGAAATAGTTTTAAAAAAAATTATTCCGTTGCATGCCAAGTACAAAATTAAATTGATAAAAAGTTTTGAATTAAGTACCTTCCCTAAAAGTATTAAAATGGCGGACGTCATTTTAATACTTTTAGGGATTTTTTTGTCAAGCAGTCCCCTTGGCTATAAAATCAGTTTGGGAGAACAACAAATTTTGGACATTTCTTCTGCAACCCTTTCCTTTTTAATTATTTTTTTCAATTTTTAGTACCCTTATTTAAACAACTAATTGCTATGCAAAATTCAAGAAGAAAATTTATTCAAACGGCCTCGCTTGTTTTCGTTGGGGCTAGTTTACAACCCAGCGCTGTATGGTCCTACCCAAATGAATTGGCCGCTTCCAAGCGATTGATTGGAATCCAATTGTACTCTGTGCGCGACGATATGGATAAAAAACCATTGGAAACTTTGACTACTTTGTCAAAAATGGGTTATCAATATGTGGAACACGCCAATTATGTAAACCGAAAATTTTATGGCTGGACTGCAAAGGAGTTTAAAAAAATATTAGATGACCTAGGCTTAACAATGCTAAGTGGCCATACCGTATTGTATCCAAAACATTGGGACAGTACGACTAAAGTTTTAACGGATGATTGGAAGCTTACTATAGAAGACGCGGCTACTTTAGGTCAAACCTATGTAATCAGTCCTTCGATGGATTCAAAGATAAGAAGCACTTATGATGGATTAATGACGCTACTAGATGTATTCAATAAATCTGGCGAAATGTGTAAGGCAAGCGGAATGAAGTTTGGCTACCACAATCATGAGTTTGAGTTTAGAACCAAAATGAATGATACTACGGTGTATGATTTAATTCTTCAAAATACCGATCCTACATTAGTGGTTCATCAATTAGATATTGGCAATATGTATGGTGGTGGTGGAAGGGCTGCAGAGTGGATTAAAAAGTACCCAGGACGTTTTCAATCCCTACATGTTAAAGATGAAATTAAGACAGGACAAGTGGAAATGAAGGATGTGTATGAGAGTGCCGTTCTAGGAACTGGGGTAATAGATCCTAAAGCTATTGCTTTATTGGCTAAAAAAATAGGTGGTTCTAAGCATTTTATTATTGAACAAGAGTCTTACCAAGGACTTACTCCAATTGAATGTGCTAAGAAAAATTTAGAAATCATAAAAACCTGGAAGCTCTAATAGCTCAATCAATCTACTCAAAAGCACAAACCATTCAGGTTTGTGCTTTTTTTATGATAGCTCCTGCAGGAGGGTTTTTACTTTTTCTTTAATAAAATCCCTTACTTCATTAAACTGTGCCGGCTCCATGTGTTTTGGATCAGGTATTTGCCAGTCAATAAATTGTTTAGCGGGCATCCAGGGACAGGCGTCTCCGCAGCCCATGGTTACCACTGCGTCAAATGGAGCAGCCGCCTTTACCTCTTCGAGGCTTTTGCTATCGTGTATACTAAGATCATATCCGAGTTCCTGCATCGCTGCAATGGCTTTTGGATTTACAATTCCACTTGGCTTGCTTCCGGCACTATATGCTTCCACGCGCTCACCGCCGAGTATTTTAGCAAAAGCTTGGCTCATTTGTGAGCGGTTGCTATTTTCTATACATACAAACAAAATTTTCTTCACTCCCGATTTAGGAAGGGGAGCCGACTGAATATTTTCCATCATTTATACTAGTTTAAATTCAATTGGATATTGTAAAAACAATTAGCAACAACCTCCACCTGGAGTGCATATTTTGGGCTCATCAAGTAAAGGTTTTTCTGCATATACCGTAACGCTGCTGATAGAAGTATTCCCATTTTTATAGGCCAGAATTTCTTCCTTCGACAAATGATTGATTAAAATATCATCTGGAATAATGATGGGTTTGTCTTTTTGCAATACCAAATTTTTAAATCCGGCTGCATCTATCAAGTCGAGGTATACTTGCTTTTGTATGGCGCCAGAAACACAGCCTGAATATAATTCAGCTACTGATTTCCATTTGTCGGGCAAAGCGCCTTCCAACACAATATCGGATATAGAAAAATGCCCGCCCGGTTTTAAAACCCTGAAGATTTCCTGAATAACCGCAGCTTTGTTAGGTACTAGATTTAATACGCAATTGCTTACCACTACATCTGCAATATTTGCTGAAACGGGCAAGTGTTCGATATCTCCTTGGCGAAACTCCACATTGTGAAAAGATAATTTTTCAGCATTCATTCTCGCCTTTTCAATCATGGCAGGCGTAAAGTCAATGCCGATTACTTTTCCTTTTTCACCGGTAGCGCGCCTAGCTATAAAGCAGTCGTTGCCGGCTCCACTACCTAAATCAATCACGGTATCACCCGATTTTATGTTAGCAAATTCTGTGGGCAATCCGCAGCCTAATCCTAAGTCTGCATCCGCATTATAGCCCGCTAGGGCGGTATAATCTTCGCTCATAATATTGTATACTTCAGTGCTACAACCTCCGGCGCCGCAGCAGGAGGACTGATTGGTTTCTTTGTCCTGCAAGGCTATTTCGCTATACTTAGTCCGGACCATTTCTTTTAACTCGTTATCTGTTTGCATATAGTAGTATTTTAATTGGTTAAAATAAATCAAAAACTAAACCCCTAAACCCTAAACATCTAAACCCTAAACTCCTAAACCTTAAACCTCTAAACCCCTCAACTTTTAAACCCGAAAACCCTAACAACAAGATTGCATTTTAGTTGATTTAAGGTGGTTGAATAGGAAACTAAATTCGGCGTTGAATTTTTCAAAGGCTTTCCAATTGATGCAGTAGCAACTCCTTGGGCCGTCTACGGATCCATTAATTAATCCGGCATTTTTCAATTCCTTTAAATGTTGGGATACGGTGGATTGCGCCAGTGGCAACAAGTCTACTATTTCACCACAAATGCACTCGTTGTGCTGAGCCAATACTTTTAATATGGCAATACGTGCTGGGTGTGCCAATGCTTTTGCAAATTCAGCCAGGTCCTGTTCTTTTTTTGAAAATGCTTCTTTTTTATGGATAGCCATTTTATATTAATTATATATCGCAAATATACGATTATTCTGCCTTTAAATCCAAATTTATTTATAAAAAAATTGCCGGGCAATAGAATGCCGGGCAATTTTTTATTTTATTTTTTTCAAGGATAGTATTGGCTATTCCCGTCCATCCAATAAATTGCCCAGCCCTCCTAGAATGCTTCCTTCTTCTTTTCTGCCGAAGCTGCCGCCATATTGCATAATACGCCCTGCAAGTCTACTAATGGGGAGCGATTGCAACCATACTTTTCCTGGTCCGGTTAATACTGCAAAGAATAAACCTTCGCCGCCAAACATAAAGTTTTTAACCCCTCTCACCATTTCAATATCAAAGTCGATGTCTGCGGTATATGCTACCACACATCCCGTATCTACTTTTAAAATTTCGCCTGGCAACAAATTCCTTTCTACAATATATCCACCGGCATGTGCAAATGCAAGTCCATCTCCCTCAAGCTTCTGCATAATAAAACCTTCCCCTCCAAAAATTCCGGTGCCCAATTTTCTTTGGAATTCAATTCCGATACTGACTCCCTTGGCTGCACATAAAAAAGCGTCTTTTTGTGCAATGATCTTTCCCCCTAGCTGACTCAAATCGAATACGATAATCTTGCCGGTATAGGGCGAAGCAAAACTGACCTTCTTTTTCCCTTGACCAACATTGGTGAATGCAGTCATAAACAAACTTTCGCCTACGAGTAACCGCTTTCCAGCACTCATCAGTTTTCCTAGTATTCCACCGGATTGTTGTTGGCTGCCATCGCCAAATATTGTTTGCATTTCTATGCCGTTGTCCATCATCATAAAAGCGCCACTTTCTGCGATGGCCGTTTCATTAGGATCCAATTCAATTTCCACAAACTGGAGTTCTTCCCCATATATTTTGTAGTCTATTTCGTGATTGCTTATCATGGTAATTTTTTTGCAAAGTTACTATCTAAATGGCAGCCGTAAAATAAAAATGCCGCCCTAATTCAAGAGCGGCATTTGAATGAATGATTTATTATTGGCATTTTAAAGCCAGCTTTCGTTCCATTTTTCGGTATCTTTGTTTCCCCTTGCTTTTCTACGTTTTACATCGTTACGATGCTTCAACATGGTAATTAACATCAATGGCATAAACAGTAACGTTAGCGGCGGAATCCCTAGCATACTGATCCATTTGCCTCCAAATAATCTGCGCATCGGTCTTCTCAGCCTTTCTGCAATCAGGTACATGGCTGGTACCATAATAAGGGTCATAAAGAAAGCAAAAGTTAAACCGAAAATAATGGTCCAGCTAAGCGGCTTCCAAAAACTTGCATTTCCTCCACCAAAGAAAATATGGGGGTTGAAATCTGCAAACATTTGTACGAAATCTACATTAAACCCAATGGCTAGCGGTACAAGGGCAAGAATGGCGGCCAGCGCAGTTAACAATACCGGAATGATACGGGTTTTGCCTGCTTTGATAACAGCTTCCCTTGTCTTCATTCCTCTTGATCGCAGCTCATCCGCAAATTCAATTACTAAGATTCCGTTCTTCACAACAATACCTGCCAAGCCGATAATTCCAATGCCGGTCATCACTACAGATACTTCCATTTTGGTGATACCAAAACCAATCAATACACCGATTACACTAAAAATTATCTCCGTAAGGATAATAACCGACTTACTGATAGAATTGAATTGCAATACTAGGATAAACAAAATCAACAATAATGCAATCACCAGCGCTTTCGATAAAAAAGCACCTGTCTCCGCCTGCTGTTCGCCCTCACCCGTTTGGCGGATGCTTGCATTTTCGGACTTCTTGGTAAAACCATCAATATGTTTGGTCAACTGGTTGTTGACTTCCGTAGGCGTATAACCGGTCAGTACATTGGATCGCAATGTTATGGTCCGATTTAAATTTTTCCTTTTTACACTTCCCAACGTACTAGTAAGGTCTACTTTTACTAGACTACTAATGGGTACCCGCTTTACCATTCCGCCGGCAGCCATGTCCCTAAAAACTATTTCCATATTGAGCAGGTCACTTAGGCTTTTGCGTTGTGATTGTTGGTTTCGGATTTGAATTTTATATTCCTCTTCTCCTTCTTTTATTTTAGAAGCCTCCTTTCCAAATAAGGCAGATCGGATTTGCATTCCTATCTGTGCACTGCTAACACCTGCTATCAATGCTCTTTCGCGGTCAACCGTAAGCGTGATCTCAGGATT
>JBIIVV010000063.1:0-15622 GCA_044339235.1 Ferruginibacter sp. | reverse complement strand
ACTATATTGCTGACTAAAAACACTATTTTCAAGCGATTGCATGCGATTCAAAATAGCAATATAGCGACTGTTACGGTTGTAGTTGATGCCCATTATGCCACCAATTTTTTTACCCAATAATTTACCTGAAAAACCGCCATTTAACTGAAAAGAGGTGTTGGGTTTTGCCATTTGAGCTGAAGCTGCCCAATTGTTGGCCATTTCCTTACCTACGGTAGCTCTTTGACTAGCCGTGGACAGCGAAAATGCAGACTTAGTAGTGTAGCTTGCCGGCAATGCCCTAGCTCCGTCATCAATACCCAACCAATCCAACTTGCCTCCCTTTGCGGTGTAGAAGTCTTTGCCAATGGTTTGGGTGTTAAAGCCGGTTCCGATTTGGATATTGAAGAAGTTTTTAGTAGGGATATCCTTGGTGTTTACCTGTACCAGTCCGCCAGCCCATTCGCCGGGTAATTCAGGAACAAAGGCCTTGTTGATAATAATATTATCGATCATCGAGGATGGAATGATGTCGAACGAAAATGTTTTGCGATCGGGCTCAGTACTAGTCAATAAAACACCATTGAGCATCGCCTGATTGTATCGGTCGGCCAAGCCTCTTATGACCAAAAATTTTCCATCAATTAAACTCGCACCCGGGGTACGTTTTAGTACCTCTCCTGTATTTCTATCCGGACTTCTACGGATGGCTTCTGCTGAGATTACAGATGCTACGGTGTTGGTGTTTTTTTGAAAACTGATCATTGCATTCACCGTTTCTTTCTTAGCCGAGCTGGCCCTAACTACTACTGCATCACCGGTACTCATTTTAGCAGATAAAGAAATATCAAGATGAGCAATTCCATCTGCCCCTAACTCCACCTCCGTTACCTCCTTAGTTTCGTAATTGGTGGAACTAATAACAAGGATATACTTTTTTCCAATTTCTGCGTTTAATATAAATCTACCTTCCAAATCGGTGGCAATCCCCTTACCGGTTGCTTTATTAACAACAGAGATGCCCGCAATTGGACTTCCTGATTTTGAATCAGTTATTTTTCCTTCAATTTTTCCCTTTTGGGCAAAGGAGCTATAAGAAAGGGTAAAAAAAATCGCGATTAGTGCCAAGAATCTCATGCTGTAAATATTTATGCAAAGAGACTACTTACATGTTACGCGAAAGTGAAGGAAATGTTACGGAAATGTTATGCGTAGGTTAAGGGAATGTTTCCTTGGGTGGCTGCAATTAAATTAAATATATGAGAATTCAGCAATCCAATATCAGAAAAAATGAATACTTATTGAGAAGAGCCTTGAAGCCTAGGTAGTTCGATGAAAGTAAAATTGGAAGAACGAGTACTAATTATACCAAAAAAACAAAATTAGCTACTTACTATAATAACTTATAAAAGTAAAAAGGGACTGCAAATTGCAGTCCCTTTAAAAATATTAAGGCCTAGGACTAATATAAGTTAAGTCGTCAAAGAAAGCACGAAGTGGATTGCCATTGTAATTCCAATCTACCGTAATTTTTTTGGTAGCCGGATCAAACTTACTAACCCTGCTACCTGCTCCCGTAAACATTGTAATAACAGTGGTGTTTGGTGGATTATTAAATACATTGGTTACAAGGTCCGTAGTAGTATTAAAAACAATCACAGGAGCGATTGAGTTTCCATACCAGCTAATCTGGCCTACACCTGTACCAATAGGATGCCCAACGTCTTTTTTTTCTGGCCAGTAAAAAATAACGGAGTTTGCTCCCTTAGTAACTAGATGAATTTCTACATCATAGGGAAAGGTATATGGAACTCGATTGTGTTTGCCTTTTAAATTATAAATACCATCATACTTATTTTTAATTGAAAATCCGATTACCATTTTACCCATATTTCCTGCAATCGCATATCCTCCATCTACACTGGTTATTTCAATGCCCACTCCATAAGCAACAGTAGGATCTAGCACAATAGAATTAAGTATGATTAACTTTAACGCTGTTGTAAAATTTTCGCCCGCCTTAATAACCGCGTCCATTGTACTTAAACTATATGAACCGGTAGGCAAAGGAGTCAAAGATTTTTCTATTGCTGCGGCATCACTAAAGGACAGTTTTACATGTACATCTGTTTTTGCAACTCCACCACCTTCAATGGTTAAAGTAGGACCTGCTACTGTAAGTGCTGCAGCTTGACCTGTAATACCCACTACAACAGGGCTAACGGTAGCCTGAGTAAGTGCAACTGCTTTAAGCTCTGTAATATCAATGCCGTACAGTTTATCTTCATAGCCCTTATCTTTCAAGCATCCCGTAGCAAACAGCATAACCGAAGCAGCGAGTACAATAAATAATGATATTTTTTTCATTTTAAAAATTTTAAAAATTTTCTATAATTTAGTTCAAATCCCAAAACAATTTTCCAGTAAACACATCGATCGTTCCTTGTTTTCCTACGTTCAGTCCATTATAATTGTACTCATTTTGCGGATAAAATAAACGCACAGGAATAGAAGCTTTGGTTCTATTAGGATCTTTGGACAGCGTTGGCCCTGCATCGTATCCTCCACCAATGCCATACACTATCCCTGTTCTCCTGTAATCAGTCCAAATTTCATAGGGTGCAATTGAATTCAATGCAAACCATTTTTGAGAAAGAATGGTATACAATCCCCCTTCTGGTAGCCCTGTAGCCAAGGGGGCTGCAGTATAATCAACATCAGGATAACCTGCATTGTAATCTAGGTAATCTTGCGCATCGGTTGCAGTTAATCCCAGCCAAACAAAAGATTCCGTTACAGCTTCTGTTAGCAAGCTGGCTGCTGAAGATCCGCTGGTTAGGATTCCTCTTTCCCTTGCTTCTGCCTGCAAAAATAAACTTTCTACACTGGTTAAAATCCAAGCACGAGACTCGGCTCCATCTGGGCTTAAGCCTGGTCCTCTAACAGTAGAAAGTGCACTTCCAATAGCAGCAGTAGCGCTTGATGGAGTTCCAAAAACAATGCCCTTATGGCCGGCTGCAGGAGCTACATAAAATTGATCAATTCGTGGATCCCCATCCGATTTATAATATCCGATTGCATAGGCGCTTGCCCTTAAATAATCGCGCTGGCTACTTGTACCTGATTCACTGGTATTGTATATTCTGAAATAAGGAGAAGGTTTTGTTCCGGAAAAGCCTGGATTTAAATGAGCAGACTCACCTGCACCTAAAAAACCATCTGAAGTAATCTTTGCAACTTGTGCAGCTACATCTACTCCAGAAGCTACTGATTTGGTATTAACTCCATTGTGTAAATGCACCAGCATTCTCAAGCGAAGTGTATTGGCGAATTTTTTCCACATGGTGGTATTACCCTCAAATACAAGATCTGCTGTGGCAATGTCTGGATTTTTTGCCTCATCAGAAGCAGCAGCGTCATTTAATAAAACAATTGCCGCATCCAAATCTGCAAAAATAGCATTGTAAATATCAACCGACTTGTCATAAGCAGGCGTAGGTGCAGTAGTTCCTTTAAAAGCATCGGTATAAGGAATATTACCATATACATCGGTTAACATCTGAAAATTATGCGATTTCATGATTCTTCCAATGGCTTCATAAGTACCTTGGCCTTTTTCTTTTGCCTTGTTGATCATGATATTGTAATTATTGGCATTGGCATACAAACCAGTCCATATAGCTGAATGGAAATCATTGGTAAATGCATAGGTTTCTTCTTCATTCAATGACTGATAAGAGCCTGATCTTGCACCATGGCCCATCCACCAACTGATAAACCACCACTCAGATACAATATTGGTAGCGGTGGATTGTAAAGCGCCCGGCAAAAGCACGGAAGGTGTTACAGAAATATCTGTTACTGCATCCGGGTTGGAATTGATGTCAAATTTTTCCTTACTACATCCTGCCACCGCAATCAATAAAATTGCTAGCGTTGAAGTAGTGATTATATTTTTTAATTTCATAATACTTATTTTTTAAAAATTAAAATCTTACTGTTAGGTTAGCTCCAAAGATTCTTGTTGGAGGAAAATTGTAGGCAGTACTTCTACCGGTTGCATTTCCAGTATAGGATGAATTACCATTTCCACCAGCAAACTCAGGATCTGTCCATTGATTTGATTTTGGAAGCCACATTAATAAGTTTCTTCCACTGATTCCTACATTGGCACCTTTGATCACATTGCTAACCTTGGATCCAAAAAATTTCACAGGAATTTCATAACTAATCGCTACTTCCCTTAATTTCCAGAACGAACCGTCTGCAAGGTAATTGGTGGTAACTGCCGTATTTAAATCACTATTCCAGAATAAACGACCGTAATTGGAGGTGTACACGCTATTGTTAATAACAGGTTGACCTTGTGCGTCATAATACACTGAATTAGGGAATACAAAAGCGCGACGACCATTCTGCGCACTGCGCTCAGAAATACCATTGTCATCCAAAAATCCACCCAGTTGATCAGCAACGATTTGATTTCCACCTCTATAATCCGCTACGGCACTAAAACTAAGGCCCTTCCAATTCACATTCAAACTAAGACCCAATAAATCAGAAGGTGCTGTTTGACCAAATACGCTCAGGTTTGGATTCTGCGTGGGCATACCAGTTTTGCTATCAACAATCACATGGCCATTGAGATCCCTCATATAATCCGTTAATTTGAATTTATAAGCAGATTGGCCTACAATTACATAATTATAGTTACCAATTCCCAATTCATTCACACCATCCACCAATGAGGTAACTGTATTTTTTTGATAGGTATAGTTTACTTTAAAGTCAATGGTTACGTTATTTATCTTAACCAATGGTGTTAATTTTAAATCCAATTCAAGTCCTTTGTTAACAAAAGCCGCTGCATTCTGCTTAGCTGAAGTAGAACCGGTAGTATTGGATAGCTGAACATCAATAATCTGATTGGTATTGTTTTGATTATAAAAGGTAGCTTCTAAATTAACCTTGTTTTTAAGAAAGCCCAATTCGATTCCCACTTCTTTATTTAAAACAAACTCAGGTTTGTAAGAAGCTGCGACAGTGGAAGATGTTGCTTGGAAACCTAAAATGTCACCATAAGGGAAGAAAGTAGACCCTGCAAACACGTTTTCATAAGCATAGGCCGGAAGATTCACATTACCTGTTTTGGAATATGCCCCTCTAATCTTGAAAAAGCTAATCTTATTGCTCTCCTTAATTATTGGAATTACTTCATGTAATAATAAAGAGGTGCTTACACCTGGATAAAAGAATGCAGCATCTGATTTTTTAAAATCCTGCCCTGGCTTAACCAAGCGGCTATCAAAATCATAACTGGCTGTTGCTTCCAAAAATGCCCAATTATTGTAGTCAAAAGATGCTTTACCAAAATATCTTTCCAATCTAGTAGTAGAACTACCCACAGAAACTGCAGGCTCTCCTTTACGAAGTTGAATGGATAAAAGCGTAGCATTCCCTAAATTATTACTTCCCGCAGAAATAAACTGAGAAGAAGACTCTCTGTAAGATTGCCCTGCCAATACATTTACTCCAAAATTACCAAAGCGCTTGTTGGCATTGGCAAAAATCTCAGAAGTTACCCTTCTAGCGATAGATGTTGCGTTACTTACTGCAGCGGTGATATTTGCAGATCCATGATCTCTCAAGGTTTGATGAAAGGCTGAATAATTGAAAGCCTCTCTTGTAGAGCGGGAATTAGCATTATTAAAGGTTAAGCCGGCTCTATAGGTAATATTCAACCAAGAAGAGACCTTGTAATTTAATTCTGCATTTCCAAAAAAGTCATCCGTCCTTCCCACTTCTCTACTATGGTCTTTAGCGAAATACGGTGTCTTTCCGTTATTGTCTAAATAGGTAGTATAGTAGCCATCTGGGCTTGAAAAATAATCAGTTCTCCAATTCTTAAATCTGCTCAAGTCATAGTTTCCTGGAGATCCAGTTACATCATAATAAACGATTTGATTATTATTGGTGATATCATACTGTGTTTGGGTGTAACGGATACCGAAGCCTGCTTTAAATCTGCCATACTCCTTATCTGATCTCAAATTAAAAGATCTACGGTCATTTTTATCCCCAGGCATTGTTCCTTGAATGGAAACATTTTGAGCACTGATATAAAAATTTGCTGCAGAATAAGAGATGTCTGATTGATTGGTAATGCCTGTGTTAAAGAAATTCTTTCTACCGTTTTTAACATTCGAATAAGGCATTGTCAATTTCTCTCCATTGGGTCCGGTTTGTCCAAATTGACGGATAGATCCATCAAAACGGTCGCCCCAACTTTGCTGTTCAATTGGCTCAAAAGTTCCATATCCCAAATCATCGGGTGAATATCCACCCCCAAATTGGTCTTGAAACTTAGGCATATAAGAAATAGATTCTAATTGTGTAGTTTGACTAACCGTGATGGTAGGCTTTATTTTACCTTTTTTAGAAGTAATGATAATTGCGCCATTCACTCCGTCTGGACCATAGATAGCGGTAGAGGAAGATGACTTCAATACAGTTACATTCTCAATGTCATTTGGATTGATTGAATTGATAAATCCAAGTGATAAAGGAACACCGTCTAATACTAGCATCGGCTGGTTATTACCCGTAAGAGAACGAATACCTCTTAGGGTAATTCTTGTATCAGCAAATACACCACTATTGGTGGTATTGATGTTTAAACCAGAAACCTTACCAGTTAAACCATTTTGCAAATTCACGGATCTTGATTGAACCAGTTCCGCCGCATTAATTTTAGCGGTAGAATATCCTAGCTCCCTAGCCTGGCGCTGCTGCCCCAAAGCGGTGGTTACTATTACTTCTTGCAATCCTGCCCCCTTGATGGACATAATTACATTTACAGCACCTGTTCCAGGTTTAATGGAAGTTCCATTATAACCAATAGCAGAAAAAACCAACTCTGCTCCTTGTTGTATTTTTATACTAAAATTTCCATTACCATCTGCTGTTGTAGCATTTTTGGTACTTTTTTCAAGAACCGTTGCAAAAGGGACTGGCTCCCCCTTGTCATCGCGAACCTGACCCGAAACACTTCGAGTTTGCGCAAATGTCAATGTACTTAATACCATCAACATTGAAAGCAGTGATACAATTTTTCTCATTTTTCTTATTTTTTTGTTAAGATATTACACGTAAAATCATTTTAATTACTAAACATAAAGTAGTAATAATTAATAATTTATTAATAATGACAGGGTAAAGGAACGATTTGCTGCGCAATTAACAAAATATTTGTTAAAATATTCGATAATTTCTAAGATACTGACTTTTCTTTTTTTAGCAAAAAGACAAATTAATTATAGAAATGTTAACGATTTAATAACAAATAATACAATTTCTAAAAATATAGGGGTTTTAATAGATAATATGTATTTTTAACACGAATAATAATTTAATTATATATGAAGAACGGTTGAAACACAAGATGAATCCTAAAATCTGAATTGCAACCGGCAGGTAAATACATTATCCAAAACATCTCCCGTAAAACCAGGAACTTGGGTTTTTTCATTGGTCACTTTATCGTACCACAACACTAGTTTGACATTGTCAGTAATATAATTGATATAGCCAAATCCAACTGTGCTGAACTTTATATTGGCAGCATTCATATTACTGCCAGTTTTACCGATATCTGATCCCCTTACATCCGTATTGGGGTCATACCAGTCATATTTAATACCCAGCTGGTGATGGGTATTGCCCAGGTGTTGTAAAAAATACAAGTATCCACCACTGAAATTTCTTACATAATATCCATCGGATCCTGTAAATAGGGTTCCGGGGGTTTCGCTACTGTTTGAACTAGCGGTCTGCTGCCCCGCCATCCATTCAACCCTCCATTCAGTAAAACCAATGCGGTTTTTAATTTTTAGTTGGCCATCAACACTGTAATACTTTCTAGGAGCCAATTTCCCCATATTAGCAACGGAAGAGTCAAGCACAAAGCTTTGATTGCCTGCAGCTCCACTGGTCTTGTAAACATATAGGGTGTTTTGGATTAAACCACCATATAATATAGAAGTAGCGGCGCTTATTGTAACCTTTTTACTTATTGCCTGTGGTTTAAGCGAAATTCTCCCGATAAAATCCTTGTGACTATCATAATCGGTAGTAGCGGAAAGGCCAGAACCATTAAAAAAACCCAGGTCAGCTTTTAAAAACTTAAGTTGACCATTTTTCTTTCGAGAATCGAAGGTTACCATTGCTCCCAAATCTCGCTCAGTTTTCATTAATAGCTGACTCATTCTGCCACGCTCTGGACTCTCCCTGTCAGAGCTAGTTAAATTCAATTCATAACTAAAGGGTCGGGCAAACAAACCAGTAGTAAACGCAAAAAGCTGGTACTTGTTTTCAAAAATTCTTCCCCAAACATCTCTCACATTCACACCTCTTTCAGTGGCGTCAAACTGAAAAACAAACTGCAAGGAAGGTCCGTTGGAAACTTTTGGGAAATGAATGTAATCAACCCTTAATCTAGCCCTTCGCAACATAAAGCGGTTGCTACTGTTAGGCGAAAAATCGCCTCCCGAAAACCCATTGGCCCCTTTGGAAGAGGCGATTTGAAATTGAGGTTGAATATAACCAGTCAATTTTATGTTATCAAAACGATTGTAGAGCGCTAGCATCCCTTTGCCTATGTCTTTGGAAGTATCTACCATGTCCATCAAATACTGGGCATGAAGAAAATGGGACAATAATATGGCTAAAATCAATATGGATATTTTTTTAATGCGCATACTTTATTGTAGAGAAATACCAAATTAATTGTAAAGCTGTGTTACCAAATCATTAACAATTTAAAAATAGCTCATTTTTTTAAGCTAATCCCTAAACTTTGCCACAAAACTATATTATGGCAGGCCTTAACTCGATTTTTAAAATATTTCTACCCAAGGATCGGGTGTTTTTTCAGTTATTTGAAAATGTAGCGGAAGAGCTGGTGAAAATGGGTGAAAAATTGAAAGAAATGGTGAATGAGCCCGACTTTGACAAAAGGGCCCAGCTGATTCACGAAATTGAGGATATGGAGCATGTAAATGACGATTACACGCACAATATATTCATTGAGTTAGGCAAAAATTTCATCACCCCTTTTGACAGGGAAGATATCCACTACCTGGCATCCGCGCTAGACGACATTGCCGATTATATTTATGCTTCTGCTAAAAAGATCAATTTTTACCGGGTCAATCCAAATGACACGGGTATAAAAAAAATGGCCGAACTGATTGCAGTTGGCTGCGTTCAAATCCACAAGGCAGTTACAGAATTGCGTAATATGAAAAACATGCGCCAGATCACCGATGCATTGGTTGCCATCAATAGCATCGAAAATCAGGCGGATGATGTTTTTGACATGAGCATCGAACGCCTATTTGCCACTGAACCAGATGCAAAGGAAGTAATTAAAAAAAGAGAAATTTATCAGGTAATGGAAATCGCTACCGATAAATGCGAAGATGCAGCCAATGTGATTGAATCCATTATTGTGAAATACGCTTAATCTAATTAGCTGGTTAACAAATTTATCCTATGACGCTCCTTATCGTTATCGTTGTTTTGGCCTTGATATTTGATTATATCAATGGTTTCCACGATGCGGCCAACTCAATTGCCACCATCGTTTCTACCAAAGTATTAACCCCCTACCAGGCAGTAGTTTGGGCAGCTTTTTTCAATTTTGTAGCGTACTTTATTTTTAAGGACCATGCGGTGGCGAACACCATCGGCAAAACGGTGCATCAAGAATTTATAACCCTCCCAGTTATATTATCAGGCTTGATTGCTGCTATTATCTGGAACCTACTTACCTGGTGGTACGGCATTCCATCCTCTTCCTCCCACACTTTAATTGGTGGATTTGCAGGAGCCGCCATTACACATGCTTTCTTAACCAAGGGCTTTACCGGCATCGGCAATATTGTTGAGATTAAAAAAATTACCCAAATCATTCTATTCATTTTCCTTGCACCCCTAATTGGCATGGTCGTATCGATTTATATCACCGTGATCACCATTATGCGGAATACCTGGGCTAAAATTGGGCTCATTGTACTAACGGGTATCGGTACCTGGTTTTTGTTTGCCCATTTTGAACAAACCAAATTACAAGAAAACTTAGTAAAATATTACAAGGTTGATCAGCTTAAAAAGGAACAAGCTGCTGACCCCTCTAAAACTGCGGCTTATACAGCTGTACTTTCAAAGGTAGCCGCCGCAACCCCGCTGCTCGCTGATTACAAATCACTGGGAGCTACTAAACTTGCTGAAAAAATTCAAAATTCGGTAGATAGCAAAGTGAATGTTGCCAAGTTAACAACAGCGCTTGAAAAAGCAGATAATTCCATCATTATTTACGGTATTCTGGGAATGATGTTCATTTTTATCTGTGCCTACTTGTACTCAGAAAAAGTGAAATCCCCCAATGCCTATCGCACAGCCAATATGTTTAAAAAACTACAGCTGATTTCTTCCGGCGCATTTAGTATTGGACATGGGGGAAACGATGCACAAAAAGTAATGGGCATCATCGGAGCAGCATTTGTAGCCTACAATAGTACCAAATACCCCGATGTAGGAGCAGCCCTCAAAGACCTTACCTGGGTTCCGATTGCCTGCTATACCGCTATCGGCCTAGGCACCATGAGTGGCGGCTGGAAGATTGTAAAAACAATGGGCACTAAAATAACCAAGGTGACACCCCTAGAAGGAGTGGCGGCTGAAACCTCCGGCGCACTTACCTTATTTATGACCGAGCAAATGGGTATACCTGTAAGTACTACCCATACCATCACTGGTGCCATTATTGGAGTAGGTGCCACCAAACGCCTTAGCGCTGTAAGATGGGGCGTTACCGTTAGCCTACTCTGGGCTTGGGTACTTACCATTCCAATCAGCGCAATACTGGCGGCAATAGTTTACTTTATTACCACTTTTTTTATACATTAATTTGAACACTGCTTTTTTATAAATCACTCACCCAAAATGAGTGATTTTTCATTTTGGACCAAAACATATAGTAAATTTGTAAAAATAATACTACGTGGAAGCAATTAAAGCTATTGCTAAAAGAATGAAGACCGGCAGATACAAAATTGATTTGCCCATTGATACGAATGCTGCAGCAATTAGAGTGATGGTTATTGTTGAGATTGATAAAAAAGAAAAAACATAGCCGACTTTGCAGGTAAAATGAAAGCTAATATTGATTGGTTAGCCTATCAAAAAAAAATAAGACATGAGTGGAGCTAAATTTTCACTTGATACGAATGCAGTTGGACTTTTCCTTGATGACAAAAAAAATTATCTACCCTTTCAATTAATACCTACATGAGCAAAATTTTAGTGACCGGAGGCTGCGGATACATCGGTGTTCACACCATCGTAGACCTGGTACAAAATGGATTTGAAGTGATTTCTGTTGACAATAATTCCAGAAGCAATGCTTCCATTTTGGATGGAGCAGCTCAGATTATTGGAAAAACAATCAAAAACTATACAGTAGACCTCTGTAATCTCAAGGATACCCAAAATATTTTTGAGCAAAACAGTGATATTGCCGGTATTATTCATTTTGCTGCCTACAAGGCAGTGGGCGAGTCGGTAGAAAAGCCACTGATGTACTTTGAAAACAACCTTGTTTCCTTAGTCAACATTTTAAAATGTGCAGCAAAATACCATGTTCCGAATTTTGTGTTTTCCTCCTCTTGTACCGTGTATGGCAGTCCGGATACTATTCCCGTAACAGAGCAAACTCCTCAAAAACCAGCTGAATCGCCCTATGGGGCTACCAAGCAAATGGGTGAAGTAATTGTAACAGACACCGTCAAGAGTCACCCGATACAAGCTATTTTACTGCGGTACTTTAATCCCGTAGGCGCACATCCCTCTACCTTAATTGGAGAAATTCCCTTGGGCAGACCCGCCAACCTGGTTCCGGCGATCACACAAACGGCCATTGGCAAATTGCCCACCATGCAGGTATTGGGTACCGATTATCCTACCCGTGATGGCAGTTGTGTACGCGACTATATTCATGTTTGTGACATTGCGCACGCCCATACCCTGGCACTTAATTTATTGATGGATAAAAAAGCAACCGCTAATCCCGAGATATTTAATCTAGGTACTGGTGACGGTTACACGGTACTAGAAGTAATTGAGGCATTTGAAAAAACGAGTGGCGTACAATTGAACTATACCATTGGCCCCCGCAGGGCCGGGGATGTAGTGGCCATCTATGCCAACAATAACAAGGCTAAGGATGAATTGGGCTGGGCGCCCGCCTACCAATTGGAGGATATGATGTCATCTGCTTGGAACTGGGAACTAAAATTAAAAAGCGAATCCGCACAAAAAACTCAATAAAAATCAGTTTAAATTGGCTGCAAGCCATAACTTGCGCCCAAATCAATCAACCACCCAATAAGTATAATTTTTTTATGTTAAAAGACATTCAGGTAACCGGTAATAAAGATACCCGCAGCGGATTTGGAGATGGCATCCTAGAGGCAGGCAGGAAAAATGAAAATGTTATAGCCCTTACTGCAGATTTATTGGGTTCAATGAAATTGAACGCATTTGTAAAGGAATTTCCTGAGCGATTTATTCAGTGTGGCATTGCAGAAGCAAATATGATCGGCGTTGCGGCTGGATTAACCATTGGGGGTAAAATTCCTTTTACGACCACTTTTGCCAATTTTTCAACCGGTAGGGTGTATGACCAAATACGCCAATCGGTAGCTTATAGCAACAAAAATGTAAAAATCTGTGCTAGCCATGCAGGATTAACGCTAGGAGAAGATGGTGCTACCCACCAGATATTAGAAGATATCGGCCTGATGAAAATGCTCCCTGGAATGACCGTAATAGTTCCAGCTGATTATAACCAAACCAAGGCTGCCACCATGGCGATTGCCGAAATGGAAGGACCGGTTTACCTAAGGTTTGGCCGCCCAGTTTGGCCAATATTTACAAAAGAGAGTGATTTTGTAATCGGAAAAGCGCACAAGATAGCAGATGGTGCGGATGTAAGCATTTTTGCCTGTGGTCACCTAGTATGGAAAGCCATCGAGGCAGGAAGGATACTAGAAGAAAAAGGCATTAGCGTAGAAATAATCAATATTCATACCATCAAACCGTTGGATGCAGCAGCCGTAATGGCCTCTATCAGCAAGACCCGTTGCGCAGTTACCTGCGAAGAACACAATATTATTGGAGGACTTGGAGATAGTATTGCTCAATTGGCTGCCAAAAACCTCCCTATTCCCATTGAATTTATTGGCACCAATGATACTTTTGGAGAAAGTGGCACGCCGGCTCAATTATTGACCAAATACGGACTAGATGCACCCAATATTGTGGAAGCAGTAGAAAAAGTGCTCGCAAGAAAAAATGCTTAATTTTTAAATGAGATTAAACCTTCTACCATAAAACCAATCCAATGATTGGTTTTTTTACTTTTACCCTGTTTAACGCTTATGGCTCAACAATTTTTGGAAGATAAAGAACTGCTCCTTCAATTTAATGACCCCGCCACCAAGGAGCGTGGCTTTACGGCTATTATTAAAAAATACCAGGAAAAACTGTACTGGCATATTCGTAGGATGGTGGTAGAACATGAGGATGCCAATGATATATTGCAAAATATGTTCATCAAGGTATGGAAGGGGCTTGAAAATTTTAGAGAAGATAGTCAGTTATATACTTGGATGTATCGAATTGCCACCAATGAGAGTCTTACTTTTTTACAGCAACAGAAAAAAAGAAAGACCCTATCCATCAGTGATGATGAAAGCGGTTTAAGCAACCAGTTAAAAGCGGATAAAAACTTTGATATTAATAAGGCTGAGTGGAAATTGCAGTTGGCAATGCAGCAATTGCCAGATAAACAAAGGGCGGTATTTAACCTGAGGTATTACGACGAAATGCCCTATGAGGAGATGAGCCGGGTTTTGGAGACCAGTGAAGGAGCTTTGAAAGCAAGCTACCACCATGCAGTAAAAAAAATTGAAGACTACATACTAAACCAATAAGATAATTGAAGGTCTAAGTAAGGAGATGGAAACAAAAAATGACATATTAAATGAACTGGCATCATTCAGTCCGCTGATTGCAGCAATGGATAAGGTGAATGTATATACTGTTCCCCAAGGGTATTTCGACAGCATAAGCTTCACGGTATTAGCCTGCCTGCCCCATCAGCAGGGTCTTACTCCCATCACAGCCAATTTGAAAGATGCTGCCGTACCGGAAGGGTATTTTGATCAGCTGGCAGCCGCTATCATAGATAAAATCAAAGCCGACCAATCCGCTAAAGAGGAGATTCGATCTTTATCTCCCATTTTGAGTGATTTGCAACGCAAACAAGTTTTTGAAGTACCCACGGGATATTTTGACCAATTGACAACTGCTATTTTCGACTCCACTCAAAATAGCTCCTCCAAGGATGAATTAAAGAAACTATCCCCTGTTTTGAATGGCATTCAAAGTAAAAATATATTTGAAGTACCCGCTGATTACTTTGCAGGTCTTTCCAATTCCATCTTGCAAAAAGCGAAGACTCCCTCAGCAAGCGTAACTAATAGTCGAGTAAGGACAATGTTTATAAGGTATGCCGCCGCCGCAATCCTAACTGGTGTAATTGCCTTGGGGACTTTACAATATTTGGGACAGCAGCACCCGGCTCAACCACTTGCCGCCGCTAGTGTTGTGTTGGATGAATCCATTGAAAAGGGTAAAAACATGAATGACCAACAATTTAAGGAAGCCCTCGAAAAACTTTCCAAAGTTGATATTGCTAAATACTTAGAAAAAAATGGCGACATATCGGACGTAGCCGTTTTAGGAAATAATATGGATGACAGTAATTTACCCAGCCAGGATGATTATTTACTAGATGAAACTGCGCTAGATAATTTCCTCAAAAAAATTAATGCCAACAACCGAATAAATAATTAAAAAAATTGAATAGTAAATTATCAGGGTGATGAATGTAAACGGAGATAATAATTTATTCAGGTGCCCCGTTTTTAAACTATTAAATATTACAAGATGAAAAAATTTTACTTACTGCTGGTATTGGTTAGCATTACTGCTTTTGTAAAAGCACAGGAAGATGTTATTGCCAATGAAAAAAAACAACAGGGAATTGATGCGCTGAAAGTTGCCTTTATTAGTAAGGAGCTAGAACTTACCCCGGATGAAGCACAAAAGTTTTGGCCAGTATATAATCAGTATGCAAAAGAGTTAAAAACCACCATTAACCATGGCAATGACGCATTGGATAGAGATGAAAAAGTGCTGAATCTTAGAAAAAGTTATAAAGAGCAATTTTCAAATGTATTGGGCCAGCAAAGAATGAATAAAATTTTTAATGCCGAAGGAAGATTTCGGAATTTATTAATCAAGTCCATGCGCGACCAAAACCAGCGCATTCCTAACAATCGACTTGAAAAGCAGGGGGGCCGCCCAAGGCCTGGTCCAGAAAGACGTCACTAAGCGAAAAAAAAATTGTCCATTCCGGTTGTTACCGGTGAGTCACCCTGCAGGGTGACTCACCGGTAACAACCGGAAACCATTAAAAGCTAAATATCGGCGTTTTAATGTCGTGATAAAATAAGAA
>JBIIVV010000249.1:0-4644 GCA_044339235.1 Ferruginibacter sp. | reverse complement strand
ATTACCCTGTCTTCTTCAGTAAATTGATTGGAATTCCCATTTTTTTGGTACGCTCTTCGCTCTAGGCTTTTTTGTAGGGAGGAAATAAAGGAGATTTTGTCAAGCAATTTAGTTTTGCCAGAAACCACAAGTTTGGCATAACTCATTTGCCGCTGCTGCGGATCAAAGAAATAGTATGCATAGTTTTCCAGCTTAACCTTATGGTATAACGGAACCTCTTTTTGACGTAGCCACTGGTGGGAAACTGTAAGTATTGCACCAGGCGCTAGTTGATACTTTACTTTGATATCAAATGCCCTTTGTTGGTAACCAGAGGGAGTTTGCCTGCCTGTTGTATCTCCACCCACTAGGTCGCCAAACTTAACACCGCTATACCCTGCAAGTATGGCCAAATTTTTGGATTGGTATTCCATTTCCGCCCTCCCGCCATACTCCATATCCTGTGTAGTTGCCCTTGAACGTATGGTAGTGTGCAGTGCTTTTTCTTTGCTAAAGTCAGGCGATTGGGTAAACAATTGTACCACCCCGCCCAAAGCATCCGATCCATATTGCACCGAGCCTGTGCCCCTAGCTACTTCTATCTTTGAAATGATTGAGGCATCAATGGTATTTAAATATTGATTGGGGCCATACCGGTAAGTAGCGTTGTTAAGCCGGATACCATCCATCAGTAACAAGGTTTGGTTGCCGGTCAACCCTCTAATAAAAGGAGAGCCTCCCCCATGATTGGTTTTTTGAACAAATACCCCTGCAGTGCCGGCCAATGCTTCCGGTGTAGTCCGAAATCCAAAGGCGTCTAGTTGACTTTTACCCACCACAGATACCGAATAAGGAACAGACCAATTCGGGGTATTTTTCCGAGTTGAAGTAACTGTGATAGCAGTTAAATTATTTGTCGAGTCGGACAATAAAACAGCGGGATTTTCATCCAGCCAATTGGCTTTGTCCTGTGCAAAACCCGCACAAGTGAACATGATGGCTAAAAAAACTACTACTACTTTTTTGAGCATAGGTAATATTTAATTTCCACTAGCTTTTTTATAATGATTTTTTCTAATCTCATCTTCATCATCCATTTCCGGACCCTGTACTATTTTTTTCCAGTCGATAGTACGGTTGTATTTTTTCATCGCCTTTTCTACATCAAAAACCCGCTCATCATGTTTTTCTAAAGTATAGGGCGTGAAATCGGGTTTATCGGTAAAAAAGTCTTGCAATAAAGAGGCCGTAACATCATATTGGTTGACATAGGGAACACCCAAAATATTGTAGATGGTTTTTAAGATAGAGCCAAAATTGGCATGGGTATGACTTACGTATCCTTTCTTCACATAAGGACCCGCCATCATTAAAATACTGCGATGGGCGTCGATATGATCTTCGCCACCCTGTGGGTCATCCTCGGTAATGATTACCAACATATTTTTCCAATACTTGGTACGAGATAAAAAATGCAGGATCCTTCCTACAGCCAAGTCATTGTCTGCTACAAATGAATGTGGGTAATTATACCCATCTTCGGGCCTTATCCCAGCGCCATGATCATTGGGCACCTGCATAGCAATCAAGGAAGGCATTGGCTGCTTTCCTTTGATCCACATTTTGGTAAACTCAGATTCAAATTGATTCATCCTAAACTGATCCGGAATATTCATGTTGAATCCGGCATAATTGTGACTGGTTCTGGTAAACAAGGCTTTTTGCATTGGTACCATTACGCCATGCCCTGCACCGGTGGCGGTATCCATCCATTCTTCGCGCACATGAGCAGTTTCATTGGCTTCGCCGAAATTATAGAAATTGATTTTTTTTCTTTCTAAGGCTTCCCACATTCCGCCAATCTCGCCATAATCTTCGGGATCCATACTTCCTGTAGAGCCTGGAAAGCGACGCCCGGGGGCTTTTGAAAACAGTTTGGCAGTTTTGCTAACACTCGAATTGGTTTCTACCCATTCATTCGGAATCACCCCTACCATCCAGTGATGCCCATGGATAGATGCATCGCTATCACAATAAAAATTATCACTGAAAGCAAACTGTTTGGCTGCTTTATGGTGATTGGGAGTAACCTTTACATTTTTAAATTTTTCTCGCAAAGAATCCGGCAGCGTATAGGCACAGTTTACACCAAACCTTGCTAGGGTACTATCCCCATTGGCATTTTTTAATTGCCCAAACACTTCATCGTAGGTTCTATTTTCTTTGGTGATATATACTACATATTTTATCGGACTTTCATGCAAACCCGGCAATGCAGGCAAAGGATTTTTTGGGTCATCCGCAACTTGAGTACTTACAAAAGTATTACTGATGGTTTGAAGCGTATAAGCACTCAACTGACTAGGAGTTGGCATGGTTACTCTTTGAAAAGAACCCAATTGAATATCTCCAATATAAGTACCCTGTGGTGGTTCTATAAATCCAGCACCACCATTTGGACCGGCACCCAGTCCCCTGCAAGAGATGATATAGATTTCCTTTTCATCCTTTGATAACTGAACTCTCGAAGGTCCCCAACCAGCGGGTATCAGCCCTTTAGTCAACTGGGAGGCTACATCTATCACCGCCACTGCATTAAAACCTAACAAGGCTACATACAAAGTTTTTTCATCTTTACTCAGGGTAATTCCAAAAGGCAATAATCCGCGAAATTGATCAATTCGTTTGTCGACCTTGATGGGTATATGCCCTATGATTTTATGATTTTTATAATCGATGACAGCAATATTGTCATTGGTTGCGTTGGTTACATAAATAAATTGTTTGCCTACGGCTATTGAATTGGGACTTGCTCCACCCACTACCTCGGCTCCTTCAACCATTTCGCCTACTTGTAGACCGGTTTTAAATTTATCTACTACTTGATTGGTGCTAAGGTCAATGGTAAAAACACTCATTGCCTCGGGAGAACTTGGGCTTCCTACTCCGGGTATTTTTTTTCCTTCAATTTCGGTTCCCTCAATGGCGGCTTTCGTATTATCCCCATAAGGATGATGCGGAATCATCATTGAATTGTAATTCTCGTTTGTCATACCCGTTACTAACGGATACGAATACATGCCTACATTGGCCACAAAGGCCATTTTTTTATCTACACTAATTGCCAATCCAAAAGGCTGGCGACCGACGGGTATGGATGCAGTAATTTTTTTATTAGTAAGATCGTAGCGAACGAGGCGAAAATTACCTCTGTCTAAAATCAATAATTCGTTGTTGGATTCATTCAATAAAAGATCGGATGTAAAACTATCACCGAAATCTAAACTTCCGATTTTTCCATTGAGGGTAATGGAATCAATGCGTTGAAATTTTTCAATATCATATACAATGACTGCTCCATTATCACCGCCACTTAGGTAAACTGTTTTTGAATCGGCTGCAAAGGCTACTCCTAAAAAAGAGCCTTCTGGTAAAACAGATGGAAGTGCATTGTTTTCCTTGGAATTAATTGCCAATGTATTTCCAGCTAAGGGCTCGTGGGTAAGTGGTGAATTGATGGTATTATCATACCCCGGCACCCGGGTAGTATGTAAAGTCTCCAAATTAATGACAGAAAAAACTCCATTGTGCAAGGTCACTGCTTTTTTACCATTGGGCGAGATGGCCATTCCAAAAGGATCATTGGTAATGCGGATCAAATCGCCGGCGGGAGTTAGTAATCTTCCGCTGGGTAACACTGAAACACCTTTTTCATTAATAGTACAAAACTGATTCATTCCGGGAACCTGCAAAACAGTTGCCTGTTTTTGAGCATTTGTAATAATGGCCACCGTAGAAGCAGCCAATAGCAATAGATATTTTTTGATCATGAACCCAGATTTATTGGTTGATTAAAATAAGGCGAAACCGGTTAAAGTTTCGCCTTATTCCATTATTATGAAAGTGTAGGAAGGGAATAATAACCACCTCCTGATAATGTAATTACTTTATAATCCAAATTTTCGCATTAATATCATCGGTTCCACCAAATTGAGACTGAAGTGCACTGTTGACATTAGAAAGATTGATAGATTTTTCATTATTGGGATATTGAAACCTCAATGCAATCCTTTGACTATTGCCAGTACCAGGGCCTGTATGGAAAGTTGGGACACCTGTACGACGCCAGTTGAAATAAGCTTCCCATCCACTATTTTGGTAAAAGGCAAGGTATTTTTGTTGGATAATTTGATCCAAAGCCGTAGCTGGAGTCGATGACAATTTTACGGAAGATTGATTATAATACGTATCCCAATCATAATTGATACTGTAGGTGTTATAATCGCTCAATGTACCGCCTGGTTTTTGGTAGCTAACGGGATTTGCACCGCTCACTATACCATAGAAACCTATACTTGCCTGGATACCCTTTTTATACCATTCTTCAGCATCACCTGAAATCCATCCCCTACTGACAGCCTCTGCCATATTGAAACAAAGTTCAGGATAGCCCACCTGGATTGTTTTTTCGGCGGTGTAGCCAGTGTAATACCTTTTACGGTTGATGAAAGAATACTTGCCGGAGCCAGCATCTGCTGCCATACCTGCAAGATCATCCCCACTTCCCGCTCCAACAAATGCAGCAAAACTATTAGGAGCTGCTCCGTTCGCTACCAAGGCGGCTGCAGGCTCTGCTACAAAAAATGTGCGGGGATCCTGAAGTGT
>JBIIVV010000062.1:0-15682 GCA_044339235.1 Ferruginibacter sp. | reverse complement strand
TTACAATTGCAAGTTCAACGCTTTAAAATTTTACCCATATGCAGTCTGCTATCTCGTTAGAATCCATTCAAAATTTTGAAGGAAAATATCCAAAACAATTGCGGCTACTTTTCTTTACAGAAATGTGGGAGCGATTTACCTTCTATGGCAATCGGGCCTTGCTGCTGCTGTTCATGGTAAATTATTTACATTTTGATGATGCAAAAGGCAATGTCATCTACGGCACTTTCCAATCCCTTATTTATGCAATGCCCGTATTGGGAGGGATGCTAGCAGACAAACTATTGGGACAAAGAAGATCGATCATCTGGGGTGGAATATTACTAGCCGCAGGAAGTTTTGTAATGGCGATCCCGGTAAAAGAATCCTTTTTTATCGGCATGGCCATCTTGGTCGTAGGCAATGGATATTTCAAACCCAATATTTCTACCATTGTAGGAAATTTGTATAAAGCTGGAGATGGTAGAAGAGATGCCGGATTTTCCTTTTTTTATATGGGAATTAATGTGGGCGCCATGTTGGGCGGTATTTTATGCGGCTGGATCGGGCAACAATATAATTGGCACCTAGGCTTTGGAATAGCCGGCATATTCATGATTTTAGGGCTAGTTGTTTTTGTAAAAAACCAGTCTATTTTAGGGCCTATTGGCCTTCCTCCCTCTGAAGCAATTCTCCGAGCCAAAACAAAGCTGGGCATTAGCAAAGAACTGTTGGTATATGGGCTGAGCTTGTTGGCAATTCCAGTTTTTATTGTTGTGCTTTCCTATTATAAAATTTACAGTTACCTTATTAATCCTTTTGGCATCATCGCGTTGCTCTATGTAATTTATGTTGCTAGCAAATTGGACAAAGCTGCATTTTTGAAAATATTGGTAGCCCTAATCTTGATTATTTTTTCCTCCTTATTTTGGGCTTTTTATGAACAAGGAGGTGGCTCATTAAATTTATTCGCTGATAGAAATGTAAATATGAATGTAGTAGGTTTTCATGTTTCTTCGGCCGCAGTAAACAATTCGATTAACAGCATTTTTGTTATTGCACTAACCCCCTTTTTTGTTGTAGGCTGGATATGGTTGGCCAATCGGAAAAAAGAGCCCAATGCTGCTGTAAAATTCGCATTGGGCCTGCTGCAATTAGGTCTGGGTTTTTACATATTTGTAATAGGGGCGAAATTTGCTGACAACGGAATGGTAAGCATGCTATTTTTTGTACTCGGCTACTTATTCATGTCTTCGGGCGAATTGTGCTTATCGCCCATTGGATTGTCGGCCATTACCCAATTATCCCCGCCCAAAATGGTGGGCCTGATGATGGGAATATGGTTTCTAGCAAGTTCCTACGGACAATATTTAGCCGGAATCATTGGCGCTCTAATGGCCATTCCCAGCGACGCAGCTACTGGAAAGTCAATGTCTGCCATTGAATCACTCGCAATTTATTCCAATATTTTTTCTAAGATTGCATGGGTATCCGCTGGAAGCGGGATTCTTTTATTGGCAATATCCCCTTGGTTAAAAAAGATGATGAAAACAATTGAATAAATGAGGCTAAATGAATTAAATTGTACCTATAACGGCAAGCTGTATGAATATCAAAACACTTAAATTCCTCTCTCCTGCTACTATTTATATTTTAGCCTACCTAGCCTTCTCTTCGCAAGGCTGGTTAACCTGGTCGCCGATGCTCTATGCATGGGTAATCATTCCGGTTGTAGAACTGTTGATTAAGCCGGATGAAAAAAACATGGATGCCGCTGAAGAAGAACTTGCCAAAAAAAATAAGACCTATGACTATATGCTCTATTTATTTGTTGCCTTTCAATTGGCAGCCCTCTTATTTTTTTTACAATCCATGCAACAGGATACATTAAGCTGGTGGGAAATTGCAGGCAGGGTGGGATCAATGGGTTTATTATGTGGTACGTTTGGAATCAATATCGGGCATGAACTCGGTCACCGAAACAATCGCTTTGAACAAAGTCTTGCAAAAGCGTCCTTACTAACTTCCCTCTACATGCATTTTTTTATTGAGCATAATAAAGGGCATCATAAAAATGTAGCCACCCCCGAAGACCCTAGCAGTGCACGTTACAATGAGCCAGTATACTTTTTTTATTTTCGCACGATTGTTTTTTCCTATCTGTCTGCTTGGAAAATTGCTGCTGCTGACTGTAGAAAAAAAGGGCTGTCTCCATTGAATTGGAGAAATGAAATGTTACAAATGCAGCTTATACAAATTGCAATGGTACTATGCCTATGGTTAATCTTTGGAAAAATGGCAACGCTCTTTTTTTTATGCGCCGCTGCCATCGGCATAGGCCTGCTGGAGACGGTTAATTATATAGAACATTATGGATTACAACGCAAGGCTACCGGCTTAGGAAAATACGAGCGCACCCTCCCTCATCATAGCTGGAATAGCAATCATATTTTAGGAAGGCTAATGTTATTTGAACTGAGTCGGCATAGCGATCATCATTATCTTGCCAGCAGAAAATATCAAATTTTACAACACCATTCGGATGCACCACAATTGCCAACTGGCTATCCCGGCAGTATGATGCTTGCTTTGATGCCCCCGGCTTGGTTTTACATTATGAACCGAAGAATTAAGCAATTGCCAAAAGGCGAAGCGGGTAATTGAGTTGCCTTTTACAATGTTTTTTATCGCAATTTAAAATACTAAATGGTGGCAGCCCCAAAATATCCATGCAACACTTTTGGTAATCGAATACCCAATTCCGTTTGGTTGTTTTCAAGCAAGGATGCTACAATTCTCGGTAGCGCAAGGGATGACCCATTTAAGGAATGGAGCAGCTGGGTTTTACCACCTTCATCTTTGTAGCGTATTTTCATACGATTGGTTTGAAATGTTTCAAAGTTGCTCACAGAGCTTACTTCCAGCCATTTTTGCTGGGCTGCACTAAATACCTCAAAGTCGTAGGTAAGCGCGCTGGTGAAACTCATATCGCCGCCGCATAAACGCAAAATGCGGTAGGGTAATTCCAATTGTATCAATAACTGTTCTACATGTGATACCATTGCCTCCAAAACAGCATAGCTGCCTTCAGGTTTTACCAATTGAATAATCTCCACTTTATCAAACTGGTGTACGCGATTCAATCCCCGTACATCACTTCCAAAACTACCCGCTTCTCTTCTAAAGCAGGGCGTATATGCCGTCATTTTTATAGGAAGGTCCTGCTCTTTTACTATTTCGTCGCGGTAAATATTGGTAACCGGAATTTCTGCTGTGGGAATTAAATAGAGTCCGTCTGCAGTTGCATGATACATTTGCCCCTCCTTGTCGGGCAAATTTCCGGTACCATAAGCAGACGCTTCATTCACCATCAACGGAGGCAGGTATTCTGTATAGCCTGCCGCAGTATTATAATCCAAAAAATATTGTACCAAGGCTCTTTGCAATTTAGCTCCCTTGCCCTTATACAAAGGAAAGCCGCTGCCCGTTATTTTAGCACCCGTTTCAAAATCTACTAAGTCGTACTGTTTGATTAGCTCCCAATGTGGCACTGCTGTTGAGGGCAAAACTGGCTTAGTTCCTCCCTCCCTAACCAGTTCATTATCTTCAGGACTTTTTCCGTTTGAAACGGAACTATGGGGCAGGTTGGGCAATTTTATAATTTCATCCTGCATGTTTTTTTCTGCAGCAGTTAATTGTTCGTTTAAAACTTGAATGCTGTTTTTGTGCAGGGCCACCTCCTGCTTTTTTTGTTCTGCCAGCTCTTTTTCCCCCTTACCCATCAATACCCCAATTTCTTTGCTAGACAAGTTCATCTCTGCCTGCAATGTTTCAGCCGCTACTTTTAAATTGCGCACTTGTTCATCCAATTCCACCACTCGGTCAACGATAGCGATGTCACTATAATGTTTAACGCTTAACCTTTCTTTTACCAATTCAGTGTGCTGGCGTATAAAACTAATCTGGAGCATCTTTTTAAAAATTTACACAAAGGTACAATTTTGATTTTTTTATTGCGCAAAACTGCCATATGCTTTTATCGGATGAGAAAGAGACTAACCGTCAAGCTATAAACGGTTCAGTATTTTGGCTTGCGCCCAGCCCCAATACTAACCATTTAGAATACCCTACAAAGATTGACTGTTTTAAATTTATATTTGCAGCATGCAACATGCAAAAGACGATTTACAAATACGATGGCTTAAGCTGCGCATTCAACTAAAAGAAACCTATGGCATCAAGCCAGATATGGATGGCGTACTTTTTTTAATTGGTGTACAGGAGCTAGGGACCGGCAAACAGGTCTATACCAAGGAACAAAAACAGGATCTCATGCACATTGCAGTTTGTACCGTGCTATTACCGAGTGGTTACTATATAATGGAGGGCTTCGACGAAGAGGGTTGGCCTCACTTTAAGCAACTAAAAGCCTTGCCCGAGTTTAACCTTTTTGAACAGGAAAACTTTTTAAAAGACCATGTGCTACTTTACTTTGATCAATTTTTTAAAAAAGACAACTAATTTCCATGCATTTTCTAAGTAAAATTTTTCTTACCCTCCTGGTTATTTGTTATGCCACTTATTCAAATGGACAGGCTATAAAAAAGGCAATACCTAAAACACCCACTAGCCCTGTAAAAAAGACTGTAAAGCCCAAGCCAGTTGTAGCTATCGCAGCTCCTGCAATTGCTGGTACTCGAATAAAAATCACCACCGATTCTGGTGTAATTGTGGTTAGATTGTACGACAAAACGCCCCTTCACCGCGACAATTTTACCAAATTGGTCAACAACCATTTTTATGACAGCCTACTTTTTCACAGGGTAATTGCAGGCTTTATGATACAAGGAGGTGATCCTGAAAGTAAAAATGCAGTGCCCGATCAAATGCTGGGAAAGGGTGATATTGGTTATACCCTACCGGCAGAGTTCGATTCTACCCTGTTTCACAAAAAAGGAGCATTGGCTGCCGCTAGAACCAATAACGCTGAAAAGGCAAGCAGTGGTTGCCAGTTTTACCTTGTACAAGGGAAAAAATACACAGAGGAAGAGCTTTCTGCTATTGAAAAACAAACTGGGGTATATTTTTCTCCTTCCAAAAGAAAGGCCTACACGCTACTTGGAGGCACTCCCATGCTGGATAAGAATTATACGGTATTTGGTGAAGTAGAAGCCGGTTTAGCGGTCATTGACCGAATTGCCCAGGCTCAAAAAAATGGTTTTAATCGCCCAATTGTTGATATTCACATGAAAATGGATGTGCTCAAATAAAAAAAATCACGGATATCAATAATTCCTTCAAAAGAGAAATAAAAAATGATTTAATTTGCAATTCCTTTTGTAGGATAAAGATCACTTCACCTCAATAAAAAAATATGAACTTTCCAGAAAATCTCCGCTACACCAAAGACCATGAATGGGTATCCATAGAAGGTAATATTGCTACTGTTGGCATCACCGATTTTGCACAGGGCGAATTGGGAGATATAGTTTATGTAGATATTGCTGCTCTGGGAAAGCCACTCGCTGCGGAAGAGGTTTTTGGAACAGTGGAAGCTGTTAAAACGGTCAGTGACCTTTTTTTGCCCCTGTCCGGCACTATTTCTACTGTAAATCCAGCATTGGATGCCCAACCCGAACTAGTCAATACCGATCCCTATGGTGAAGGCTGGATGATAAAAATGACGGTAGACAATCTCTCCGATATGGATAATTTGATGACTGCTGAAGCTTATTCTTCACTAGTAGGCTAACTTTTCCCTTACCTCCATACGCTTACCAAAAGTCCCTTATTCAATTGGAAAACCTATTGCTGACTCACCCCTACACTAACAAGCAAGTTTTTTAGGTGGATTGAAAAAATTGTTAACCCGTTACCAATGAATCGTATCAATTTTGTCAGGTTTATACCGGGCATCGCTTGGTTTTTAATCCTGATGGTATTATTGTTTACCCCAGGCAATGAATTTCCCTCCACCAAATGGTTTGGAGATATTCAAATTGACAAATTGGTTCATGCGGGGGTATTTGGTTTACTTGGCCTGCTTTTTATGATCCCTGTGGGTCTTTCCAAGATGGAAAAAAGAGAAAAGCTTCAATACTTCATCCGAATTGCAGTAGTCATTTCCATATGGGGACTGACTTCAGAGTTTATCCAAAAATACTGGGCCATCGGCCGAAATTTTGACATGCTCGACTGGTTGGCGGATAGTATCGGTGCATTAATTGCCTTTATTTATTGTCGAAAAAAATACATCCAATCAACCTAAAGTTTGCATTTTAAATAGAAAAGACCCTAAACTTGCTGCTTGTAAAGCTTTTTAGTACATTTGCCTATATGATGAACGTAGAAAATATGGAGTACAACACCACTCGCAATCATTTAACGATGAGAGAGTATGGACGCCATATACAAAAAATGGTAGAATATCTATTGAGTATTGAGGATAAAGAAAAGCGCCAGCGAAATGCAATGTCACTCATTGAACTAATGGGCTTTTTGAATCCGCATTTAAAAAATGTGGAAGATTTTCGTCATAAATTATGGGATCATCTTTTTCTAATTAGCAATTTTACGCTTGATGTAGAAAGCCCTTATCCTATACCAACACGTGAAACCCTTAAGGCGAAACCCGAGCCATTGGGCTATCCAAAAAAATATCCTAAATTCAATCACCTGGGTAAAAATATTGAAGTCGTAATCAATAAAGCGCTGAAAGAAGAAAATCCCGAAAAAAGACAGGGCTTTGCTAATTCGATCGCCTATTACATGAAACTTACCTACAGCAATTGGCATAAAGAACTGGTTCATGATGATAATATCCAAGCAGAATTACAAAATATAACAGAAGGTCAACTCGAATTCAATAATCGTCCTTTTGTAAAACACAGAACCGATAATCGCCCAGATAGAGATGACTATAGGACTGGGGGAACTGGTGGTTACCGGAAAAACTTTGGTAGCAGGAGTAATACTGGCGGAAGAGATAACCGAAATAGTGGCGGTCAACGCGACAACCGAGGTGGTGGTGGACAAGGAAGTGGTGGACGCGACAATAGGACTGGCGGTGGGGGCAGTGAGAACCGAAATACGGGCAACCGCAATTTTAAAAAACGATATTAACCAGTAAACCATTGTAGGGAATTTTTTAATACAAATTCCTTTCAACTGTTGTTGAAATACTTAGTTTGAAGCATGGCCCTAACAGTTACCAAACGTTGGGGCTTTTATTTTTATCATCCATATTTAAATTGATCCTGTAAGATGAGCTCATTTGAAGTTTGCGGAGGAAAAAAACTTTTCGGTGAAATTACTCCCCAAGGGGCTAAGAACGAAACCTTACAAATTATTTCTGCAGTATTGCTTACTTCAGAAAAAGTACAGATCGATAACATCCCGGATATTATTGATGTAAACCTGCTCATAGAATTATTGGCAGAAATGAAAGTTAAAGTTGACAGAACCAGTAGAAACAGCTGCACTTTCCAGGCGGATGATGTGGCTGTTGATTACTTGAGCAGTGAGGATTATCATAAAAAAAGTGGTAAACTCCGAGGCTCGGTAATGCTTGCAGGGCCAATGTTGTCGAGATTTAAAAAGGCCTATATTCCTAAACCCGGTGGAGATAAAATCGGCCGTAGAAGACTCGATACCCATATTATAGGTTTTGAAAAATTAGGTGCTTCCTTTCAATACAATTCAGATGGATTTTTTTATTTAGCGGCCAAGGAATTAAAAGGAGCCAATATACTGCTCGAAGAGCCAAGCGTAACAGGTACTGCCAATATTTTAATGGCTTCGGTGATGGCTTCAGGAATCACCACTATTTATAATGCTGCTTGCGAACCCTACCTACAGCAACTTTGCAAAATGCTCAATCGGATGGGCGCAAAAATAACCGGCGTTGGAAGCAACATGCTTACCATCACAGGAGTTGATTTTTTGGGAGGTACTGATCACCGCATTTTGCCAGATATGATTGAAGTAGGCAGCTTTATTGGATTGGCTGCCATGACGCAAAGTGATATTCTTATCAAAAATGCTGGTGTGGAACACCTAGGTATCATTCCTGAAAGATTTCAGCAGCTAGGCATTCAAATGAACTTTCCGGGTGATGATATCCATATTCCCGCACAGGAATTATACGAAATTCAAAAATACATGGATGGAGGTGTATTGACGATTTACGATCATCCATGGCCAGGGTTTACTCCCGACCTTTTAAGCATTGTATTGGTAACCGCTATTCAGGCAAAAGGCAGCGTACTGATACACCAAAAAATGTTTGAAAGTCGGCTATTTTTTGTAGACAAACTAATTGATATGGGAGCCCAAATTATTTTATGCGATCCCCATCGGGCTGTGGTAATAGGACTTGAAAGGGAGCAAAAGTTAAGAGGCATTACCATGAGCAGCCCCGATATCCGTGCCGGCGTAGCCTTGCTGATAGCTGCATTGAGTGCAGAAGGCAATAGTGTTATCCAAAATATCGAGCAAATTGACAGGGGATATCAAAATATCGATACCCGCCTACAACAACTGGGTGCTGATATAAAAAGAACCAGCGTTTCTAATACTATTTAATTCAATCAATTTTATACTATCCAACTTGTGGCAATTCAAATGGCAATTCAAAATAAGTTAATCATTATCACTGCCCCTTCAGGTTCTGGAAAAACTTCCATTACCAGGCACTTGATGCAACAGTTTCCTCAGTTGGCTTTTTCCATCTCCGCGGCTACCAGAGAGCCGAGAGGTACTGAGAAAAACGGGGTGGATTACTATTTTATGAGTGAGGATGATTTTAAACAAAAAATTCAGCACAACGAATTTGCGGAATGGGAAATGGTATATGAAGGAAAATATTACGGCACCCTTCAAAGTGAATTACATCGAATTTGGAAGGAAGATAAAATACCGGTATTAGATATTGATGTTAAAGGTGCCATTCATGTAAAACAGCAATACCCCGAATCCTCCATTACTTTGTTCATAGAGCCCCCCTCAGTGCAGGAATTGAAAAAAAGATTGGAAAGCCGGGGCACCGAAAACTCCGAATCCATGGCGGCAAGAATCAATAAAGCTGCCTATGAAATATCTTTTAAGGACCATTTTGACCGGCAAATAATCAATGATGATTTACAAAAGGCCTGTGCTGAGGCAACCGTAATCATTGAAAATTTCCTGCAGCAATAATTTGCTTTCTTCAAAAACCATTGATCTTTATTACTTTTACCATATGGACTGGATAGCGCTTTTGGCAATACTGATTTCTTTACTTCTTATTGGTTTTTTATCGGGAGTGGAAATGGCCTTTGTGTCTGCTAATAAATTATCGATTGAATTAAGAAAAAAAAAAGGCACCTATAGTGGAAAAATATGGGGGGCTTTCGCAGAGAAGCCTGCCCGCTTTATAGGCACTACCCTCATTGGCTTCAATGTAATTCTGGTAATCTATGGTTTATTTTGGAGCAATTTCATGGCGGGTGTATGGCACAATCAAATAGGTGATTATAGCTGGAATATCAATAACCCTTATTTTCATTTGATTATAGAAACCATTGTCTCCACTTTTTGCCTACTCTTTTTCGAATTTGTTTTCAAAGCTTATTTTAGGGCCAAAAACGAAACCATTCTCAGCAGTGGATTGATTGCTTATCTAACCCGTTCCCTATTCAGGGCATTTTCGGGTACAGCTACCTTTTTTGTAGACATTGCAGAATGGATTCTGAAATATATTTTCAATGTAAAATTGAATGAAAAAAAGGACGTTTTTTCCAAAATTGATTTGGAACATTTTGTACAGCAAAGTAAAAATCATGACGTAGAAGTTGCCACCGAAATCAATAAAGAACTGTTTGAAAATGCCCTATCCCTCAGTGAAAAAAAAATAAGGGAATGCCTAGTCCCCAGAAAAGAAATTGATGGAGTGGATATTCATACCGACATTGAAAAAGTGAAAGATCGGTTCATACAAACCCAATTAAGTAAGCTAGTAGTATTTGATAAAAATATAGACAATATCGTTGGCTATATACACCAACTTGACCTCTTCAAAAATCCGATCGATATTCAAGCTATTTTACTGCCTATTCCCGCCATTCCTGAAAGCATGAGTGCAACTGATCTAATAGCCAAGTTTAGCAAAGAAAGAAAAAGCATTGCCTGGGTAGTGGATGAGTTTGGAGGCACTGAGGGAATTGTAACGATGGAAGACTTGTTGGAAGAGATTTTTGGAGACATTAGAGACGAATACGATACCGAAGAATTGACAGAAAAACAGTTGACTCCCAAAGAATTCATTTTTAGTGGTCGGCTAGAACTTGATTATATCACTGAAAAATATGAACTTGAATTTCCTGATAGTGATGAGACAGAAACCCTGAGTGGATTCATTATTCAAAATAGAGATCAAATTCCCAAACAAAAAGAGACCTTTACAATCGGCAATTACCAATTTGATATATTAAATGTAACAGATACTAGAATTGAAACGGTAAAAATGAAAATGCTGAAATAAAAATCGGGCTTTGATTGACTCGATTCAATTCGTTTACGGTCAAACCCCATTTATCTATTTAAGATTAATTTTCACCCATAAGCATCTGCACAATTATTTAACTTTTATAAAATCTATTTAACTGAATGACTATCGCCATCAATGCAAATCAGCACCCTCATTCAGTCAGCAATGATTTTTATTTGCAATTTTTAATCGATGGGGCAGCGGCCCATCCTGAACATCAATTTATTTTGATCAGTTCGGAATCGATTGGTGAACTAGAAAATATTTCCAATAATGTTCTTTCCGTAATTTCGGCACCGCTATTCAATAACAGTTGGATGTGGAAATATTGGCTTAATTCCACCTTGCCAGGTATTGTTAAAAAACACAATGCATCCATATTGATCAATACGGATGTAGCATGCTCGAAACGTATTTCAATACCTCAATGGATTTTTGTGAACGACCTTTCTTTCTTGCAATTTCCACTTCATTTTACGAGTACAGAACGTAATTTTTTCAACAAGCAACTTCCCGATTTTTTAAAAATAGCAGATGGGATTGTAACCTCCTCGGATTTTATTGCAAAAGAGATTAAACAACATTACTCCATAAAAGATGATAAAATAAAACTCTTTTCTATCAATACGCCAGCTGCCTACCAGCCAATATACTGGGGAGAAAAGGAAACTACAAAAAACACCTACACAGATGGGAAAGAATATTTTTTATTCAGCGGAGAAATTAATCCGCGCTATGATCTAGTGAATTTGTTGAAAGCTTATTCATTTTTCAAGACAAGGCAACAAAGCAATATGCAGTTAGTGATTACAGCCAACTCGCTCAGCTCAAGCCACCCCTTCAATAAACTTTTTGATACCTATAAATACAGAAGGGATGTTCAGTTGTTAATTGGCTTACCCGAAACAAAGTTGGCTAAAATCACTGCCGCAGCTTATGCATTTATTTATCCAGCCCATTCAGCAGGATCTGCCCTGTTCCCCTTACAAGCAATGCAATGCGATGTGCCTATCATTACCAGTCAGTTGGGTGCCCTAAAAGAAAAACTTGGGGATGCTGTATTATATGCAGATCCTTCCAATTTTGAGGATATTGCAGAAAAAATGATGCTCCTTTTTAAGGAGGAGACTACCCGCTCCGAATTGATTGAAAGCGGGAAATTAGTAATGAATAAAACTAAGGATGCGAAACTGAATGCCAAGTGGTGGAAATCCGTTTTGACTCAAAATAAAAAAGGCAAAAAATAATCGGTATCAATCGTTGATCATTTATTAAAAAGCACTTCAAAAAAACGAACAGCTTGCTGTTTCCATTGTAAAGAGATTACCTTTGCCCCCTATATATTTTCAAATTCGCTAATTGGCCAATCAGCTAATCAACATATGAACCAATCTACTATTAAAATTGACGTACTATTAGACCCAAACAAAGTGCCTGAACAAATCAACTGGACGGCATCGGACAGCACGGCGGATATGGCACAAAAAGCCAAAGCTATGTGCATTGCATTTTGGGATGGAGCAGACAAAACTGCCATGCGCATTGATCTCTGGACAAAAGATATGATGATGGATGAAATGGCGGATTTTTATTACCAGATGTTAATGACCATGGCGGATACTTTTAAAAGAGCCACCCAACAGCAGGAACTTAGTGACGATATGAAAAAATTTGCCGAAGCGTTTTTTGAAAAGTTTAAAGCTATCCAGCTAAAAGAACAACAATAAAAGTATACGAAACTTATCCCTAAGCTACGTACATTGCAAAAGGAATTTATACAAATAACACCTATAGATTGTAGCAAACGCAAATAAAGCAGTCTGCTAATAACCATTAAAAAAATATTATGGCTTTAGAACAACAAATAATGGCTGAAATGAAAGACGCCATGAAAGCAAAAAACGAAGGCGTACTTCGCAGTTTGCGTGCAATTAAAGCAGAAATCATCAAAGCAAAAACTGAACCCGGTGCCGGAGGAGAAATCGACGAAGCTACTGAACAGAAGTTTTTACAAAAGATGATGAAACAAAGAAAGGATTCACTTGAAATATTTGAAAAGCAGGGCCGGGCTGACTTGGCAGTGAAAGAGAAAGAAGAGATGGAAGTTATAGAAAGATTTCTTCCAAAACAACTTTCCGAAGCTGAAATAAAGGCTGCAGTTGCAGCAATCATTACCCAAACCGGCGCTGCTTCACCTGCAGATATGGGCAAAGTAATGGGTATTGCTAGTAAGCAATTGGCGGGTGTGGCAGACGGAAAGACCATTAGTAATCTGGTAAAGGAATTATTGAGTCAGTAAGGCATATTATTAATTTTAGCGCCCGGTTGCTCATGGCACCCTATTAGAAAATTTTCTATGTTAGATATCATTTTTGCCATTGTTATTGTTATTGCTCTTTTCAAGGGATACAAGAAGGGATTAATCATTGCCCTTTTTTCACTCCTTGCCTTTATTGTTGGTATCGCTGCAGCGGTAAAATTATCAGCCGCAGTTGCCAGTTATTTTCAACCCCATCATTCGAGCTCTTCCAAATGGCTCGTTGTGCTTTCATTTGTAGTATTGTTTTTGGCGGTAGTACTAATCATTCATATGGGAGGCAAACTCATCGAAAAAACTTTTGAAATGGTTCTTTTGGGATGGGCCAATCGATTAGGAGGTATTTTACTCTATGCCGGCTTGTATACTATCATTTTTAGTGTGTGTTTATTTTATGCCGATAAAATACATTTATTTGAAAAAGCTACCCTTTCAGAATCACTTGCCTACCCCTATGTGCAGCCAATTGGACCCAAAGTAATAGAGGGGCTCGGGAAATGGATACCCCTTTTTAAAAATGCTTTTTCTGAATTAGAGGACTTTTTTTCTAGTGTATCGGATAAAATTTATGTTTAATTAATAGGCTTTACCATTATTTACTGTAATTTCAGCGCGAAAGTATAATTTAGCAACTAGTTAATGACTAGAATTTACTATTAGTTTCAATAGAATGAGTTACGAAATAAAACAAGACGGAAAGTTCAAATACTTAGAGGAAGGTCAGGGCGAACCGCTGATGCTGCTCCATGGCCTTTTTGGCGCATTGAGCAATTTTATGCCATTGATCGAATTTTTTAAAAAAACGCATCGGGTAATTGTCCCTATGCTCCCATTGCTTGAACTTGATTTACTTCATACTTCAGTGGGGGGGCTCCAAAAATTTGTTCATAAATTTATTGAGCACCGTAACTATACCCAAATTCATTTGTTGGGAAATTCCTTGGGCGGACATGTGGCGCTGATTCATATTTTAAAACAGCCCGAACGAATCAAAACGCTTATTTTAACTGGTAGCTCAGGCCTTTTTGAAAATGGCATGGGGGATACTTATCCCAAACGAGGCGATAAAGAATACATTCGTACCAAAACAGCCCTTACCTTTTATGACCCAGCTATGGCTACCGATGAACTGGTAAACGAAGTGTTTGAAATTACCAACAACCGGCTTAAAGTAATTAAAATTATTGCACTAGCTAAAAGTGCCATTCGAAATAACCTGGGTGAAGAACTCAATGAAATTAAACAACCTACTTGTTTAATTTGGGGAAACAATGACACTATCACCCCGCCATTTGTAGGGGAAGAATTTAATCGGTTAATCCCCAACAGTGAATTACATTTTATTGACCATTGCGGTCATGCTCCTATGATGGAGGTGCCGGAAGCGTTCAATGCGGTATTGGCTGCTTTTTTAGCGAAACAGCAAACGCCAGTTGCCAACGTTGTATAATAATATTTGCCTTTGTTCGTTTCAACCTTAATAGCTGGCATTATTTCAGGTATTACAAACGCCTCAAACCACTCATATGCTAACCAATGAACTCATCAACCATGCCATTCCACAGCTCCAGTTGCAGGATAGTATTAGTAGAGCATTGCAGTTAATTCAAGAATACCAACTTTCCCATTTACCCGTAGTGTCGGGTAATAAATACCTGGGGATGATTGGGGAGGACGACTTGCTCGATGCTGGGCAAGAGAATGGGAATATTGGTATTTTGCAAGAAAATTTTATCGCTGTAGCGGTCAGGGATGGGGAACATTTTCTGAATGCGGTAAAATGTTGCAACCTTTTTGAAACAACCCTCGTTCCGGTAATCAATCACCAAAATGAATTGCTCGGCGTAATCACCGCTACAGATCTTTTAAAAGCGCTGGGTGATTATTCAGGTTCCAACGAAATGGGTGGGATCATTATCCTTGAGATGGACCGCTCTAGATTTGCCATTTCTGAAATCAGCCGTATTGTAGAAAGCAATGATGCCACTATCCTCCATTTAAATACTACCTTTAAATCTGAAAATAGTCTACTTACTGTTACCCTGCACCTTAATAAAAAAGAAATAGCCACGATTGTTGCTGCTTTCGAAAGGTATGAGTATACAATCGTTCATTATTTTGGAGATGAAAAATTTGAAAATGAAATTCACAGCAACTATCGGCATTTGATGAGTTACCTAGATATTTAATTTCCCAACATCCTATCTACAACCCTGGCAGCAAGATTAATTACAACGATTTTAAAAGTATAGTGGGGTACGAAGTGCTGAATCAATGAATATTGTAAAAAAAATATGGTTTGGAAGTTTATTCTTAGCACTCGCTATCAATGCAGCTGCTCAAAATACAGATGTATCCATACCTCCTATAACCCAGCTACCCTTGGTCACCCCTGCCTATAAAGGAAAACTTCAGATTCGTGAAATTATAATCAAGGGCAACAAAAAGACCAAGGGATATATGATACTTCGGGAAATACAATTCAAATCCGGAGATTCAATTAGTATTAGCTCCCTGAACGAATCGTTTCAATTAGCCAAACAACAGGTATACAATACCGCGCTATTCCATGAAGTCACCGTAACGTTAGCTATGATAACTGCCTTTCAAATCAATGTTATTGTGACCGTTAAAGAAAGGTGGTACATTTTTCCTACTCCTCAATTTCAGCCCGTTGATCGGAGCTTGAATGAGTGGCTGGTAAAATACAATGGAGATTTGACCCGCGTCAATTATGGGGTAAAATTTGAACATTACAATTTCAGTGGAAGAAGAGATCCCCTCCATCTGTATGTGTTGAATGGCTATACGAAAAATCTAGCCTTTTCTTATTCGCAGCCTTATAGCAACAGTGCACTCAC
>JBIIVV010000248.1:0-4660 GCA_044339235.1 Ferruginibacter sp. | reverse complement strand
TTTCTATCCACTTCAATGATTTCAATACAATATAAACCACAATACAATTAATCAGAATACCAATAAAAATATTGGCATCATTGTAATTCGCTTTCAAACTCATAATGGTAGTAAGGGTTCCAGACCCCGCAATCAAAGGAAATGCAATCGGTACCACACTGCCACTTTTTGGATTTCCATCTGATTTGAAAAAATCGTGCCCTAGCACCATTTCAAGACCAATGATAAATATAACGATACTACCTGCCACCGCAAAAGACTGTATATCCAACCCCATCAAGTCTAGAAATTGCTTGCCTATAAACAAAAACAAAATCATCAATGCACCAGAAGCGATAGTGGCATGGGTAGTCTTAATCTCGCCGCCCATCTTATTGCGCAGCGATACCAAGATTGGCACACTGCCCACAATATCAATCACCGCAAATAGGGTAAATGATACCGTTAATATTTCCTTGATGGCAATCTGTCCAAAATCCACTAGTTGCATTTTTTTTGCAAAGATACATTTTCAAATGTAAACAGTTCTTGGACTGCCATTATTGGCTTACAAATTGAATTGAATTTTTATGCCTGCCATCAAATTTTCAGGTGCCGAAGGATTGTAAAACCGATTGAAGGCGGCATTGAGGTCATTTCCCAAACCATAAGGCGTATTGAAAGACCGGTCGTACGAAAGATAAATTTCTCCTTTTATGCATTTGCCAAAATCTTTTTTATATCCCAACCTGCCAAAAAAGAGCTGATAAGCATTGGCAAAAACACTATTGGCATCATTCAATGGAATTTGATCGGTATAACTATAGGTAAGATTTGCGTAAATGCCTATTTTAGTAACCGCATCAATTCCGCCTACCATTACTCTAGGAGAAGTACCTGTTAATTTTTTTCCGGAATAATCAACCGCACCCTGCTGATAGGTTTTGAAGGCCGCATCGATGAAGGTGAAATTAGACCAACATTTTAGATCCTTCAAAAAGTGGACGGAATTTCGAAGGGGATAATAATTGAGGGAAAACTCCATTCCCTTTTGTTCCGTTTGCCCAGTGTTTACAAAATAATCTGCTCCAGCCGCATCCCTTCGTGTAACAATGGTATTGTTTAAATGGAAAAAGTAAGCAGCCACTTCTGAATACAATTTATTGGGTATCCACTCGCCCCGAAAACCTAATTCATAGTTAGTAGCTTTTTCAGCATTCAGTAAATTATTGAAAACGCCGGAGGAAGGAACTATTTCGTCGATGGTAGGAGGAGAATATCCATTACTAACGGTAGCGTATACACTATATCTGGACCCGAGTTTTTGCAACAATGAAACCCTTGGCACTACTACTGGATCAAAATCCCGTTGTACATCTTTTACCGGCCTACTATTGAGCCGCGTAAACCCATAATTAAAATTGTTGTAACTAAGCCCGCCATCCAAAATTAAATTTTTTGTAATCTGCAATTCCGACTGTAAAAAAATATTGTATTGTTTGGCCGCTATTTCATCATCAAACTGCAATGTATCAGATACCCCGAACTTATTGCCAAAAGTTCTAGTAGAAGTGAAACCGTATTGATATTCACCTCCTATATGCAACTGTAAATTTTTATGCTGATATTGGGTAACCGTTCTACCCCCAATTCCCTGCTCTGTCTTTCGCTGGTAATTAAGAATACTTGGATTACGAAAACGAGTGCCAGAAGTATAGACACTAGTAGTATTGCTCCAAACTTCAGAAAAATGGTATTCATTGGAAAAACCAGCATACATCGTTTTAACATACAAGGCTGCCTGTTGCTGGGCAGCACTTCTATTTACTCCAGCTGCGGGTCTCGACTGGCGTGGATTAGCAGTAAGCTGCGCTAGCGTTAGCCCACCCGGTGTTTGATAATACAAATCGCTATAAAAAATATTGGTTGAGATGGTTTGCTTGGGACTGATAATAAAACTCCCTGTATAGTTCGCAATATCTCTTCGAGTATTTGTCTGATCGCGCCAGCCATCAGACTGCTGGTGCGATACTTGCAGCGAAGTATTCGCATGCTCAGTTTCATTTCGATAGGTCAAATTAGTTTCTGCTAAGCCATAACTTCCTGCCATCGTATTGAAGGAAATACTTTTTTCCCTATACCCCGCCATTCTGCTATTCAATAACATTACCCCTCCTGTGCCTGCACCATACATACTTCCTCCTGGGCCCTTAATGATTTCTATTTTACCTACATTGCCAAAGCCCAATTGATTGAGGTAGGTATTGCCATTTGCATCGGTAAAGGGAATGCCATTCCAGTATACTTTCACATTTCTAACGCCAAAGGGTGAACGTAATAAATTACCCCGTATTGACAAACGATAACTTCCCGGACTGCGTTCGTCCATCTTCACTCCAGGAACAGTATTAATGGCAGGCAAAATAGATGCATTGCTATATCTTTCCAGATCAGCTTTACCCAAAACAGTTACCGTAACGGGCAAGTTTTTTAAGGCGGCATTTTTTTCAAAAGCCCTTACCGAAACAGCCAATAAATCATCACCGGTAGCATTCAATTCAACCATCTTGTTTTGTCCCTTGGTAAAGACAGTAGTCAAAGTCTCATATCCAACATGTGAAAAAATCACCTTGCATTTTTCAGATGAACTACTAAACTCAAATAATCCATTGGCATCCGTAACAGTCAATACTTTATTATCAACGGAAAGGCTTACTCCTTGTAAAGGTTTCGCCTGTTCCTTACTCACCACTTTTCCTCTAAATACAAACTGGGAATGGACCTCAGAAGAAAAAATTGTCAACAAAATAAATATAGAATAGATGGATCTCATTTTTGGTTTGTTCGATTAAGCTCCAAAATTATCAATTAAATAGTTTTCAATTGACAAATATTATTCCAACAGTAATATTCGCCCGCCGACTATTGTAGCCTACGATGTCTACATATTGTTGATCGGTTATATTTCTCATGTCTACAAATGCACGAAGCTGCTTTGTGATAGCATATCCTGTATACAAATCAAGGGTATAGTACTGTGGTAATTTGGCTGGCCCTTGATCATACTCTCCCTTCAGCCGATTGCCAACAAAACGAAACGACGGACTTACTGTTAGCTTGTCAGTTGGATGGATGGTTAACACAGTATTAAAGCTAAAGTTAGGTCGCAAATAAAAGTTTTTTACTTTTTGATTATCCATTGTGCCCTCTCCATTTACATACGTAATATTATTAACCCAGCTGCCTTTTTTACCAATGGCAACCGTTCCCTCTAGCTCAAAGCCAAGGTCATTTTGGGTGTCCTTGTTTATATATTTACCCTCGTAAGTAATAGGATCGCTATAAAAAATAATTAGCTGCCGGATATCCCTTTTAAATCCTACTATCCGCATTGAATTTTTTTTACTAGTACTGAGCACCTGTACTCCAGCCTCATAATTATTACTTTCTTCCGGCAGCAATTGTTTATTGCCATAATCACTATACAACTGATACAATGACGGCACCCTAAATGCCGAAGAAATATTTACAAAAATACGCGTGTTAGCATCTACGTTATAAGATGGATTAAAAGAGTAAGTAGCATTGCTGCCATAAATACTGTGCTTATTGTAACGTACACCAGCCTCTGCATTGAAACTATGCTGGTTTATAAGCAACAGAGATGCATACGCAGAATAATTAGTAGTATGTGCCATTTCACTGGATAAAGCAGATTGGTAAGGTCCATAACTGCTAATGCTAAAAAAAGATTGTCCGGTATTTTGGGCAATGCGCTGCACACCACTTACCAAAGATAATTTTTGGTTCAATTTGAAATTTGCAAATAGCTCCGATAGAAAAGAATTCCCATTGTACTCACCCCTTGAATACTTTGCAAAGCCACCAACACTAACACTATCATCGGCAAGTGTTCGCTTCGTTGTAACCAATGTATTTGTAAAATGATAGTCACTCTTAGTAGTTTTGTACACCATGGCGACTGTTTGAATAAAAGTGGTATTAACTCCAGTATAATCCTTGTCGTCCTTATATGCCCCCGCATCCAAATCACTCTTATATTGCACATAATTAGAACTAGCGGAGATGGCCAATTTTGGGGTAATTGAATACCCTATGTTTGCCAGAAAACTATTTTGTTGAAATCCATCTTTATCAAAACCCTTACTACCGGTACTATCATAAGCAGAAGAAAACCCTTTGGATCCAACATGATTATAGGAAAGGTTATAATTGAACTGATCTAGTTTTCCGCTAATTCCCGCATTGGCTTTGAATGTTTGATAGCTACCATAGGAGATACTAGCAGAAGGACTCATTTTTTTTGCAGTTCCCTTCTTAGTAATAATATTAATCACCCCCGCAACCGCTGCGCTGCCCCACAAAGTACTTTGTGCCCCCTTCAACACTTCAATCCGCTCAATCTGAGAAGGAGCAATATTATTGAGGTCGAATGAATTACTAATCAGCGAGGGGTCATTTACAGGAATGCCATCTAATAAAATAAGCGTATTGCCGGAAGAGGCACCTCGGAGAAAAATATCCTGGTTGGTACCCAAAGCATTATTGGCTCCATTTACGTACACCCCTACCTGGTAGTTGAGGATTTCGGTCAAACTTTTTCCCGCATTGAGCGCTAGTGTAGCTTGGTCAATTACACTGACCACCTTCCCTGTTTGGG